>NZ_JBIAWZ010000001.1:826358-1085717 GCF_042896175.1 Streptomyces sp. NPDC001315
GGTGCTCCTTAGAAAGGAGGTGATCCAGCCGCACCTTCCGGTACGGCTACCTTGTTACGACTTCGTCCCAATCGCCAGTCCCACCTTCGACAGCTCCCTCCCACAAGGGGTTGGGCCACCGGCTTCGGGTGTTACCGACTTTCGTGACGTGACGGGCGGTGTGTACAAGGCCCGGGAACGTATTCACCGCAGCAATGCTGATCTGCGATTACTAGCAACTCCGACTTCATGGGGTCGAGTTGCAGACCCCAATCCGAACTGAGACCGGCTTTTTGAGATTCGCTCCACCTCACGGTATCGCAGCTCATTGTACCGGCCATTGTAGCACGTGTGCAGCCCAAGACATAAGGGGCATGATGACTTGACGTCGTCCCCACCTTCCTCCGAGTTGACCCCGGCGGTCTCCTGTGAGTCCCCATCACCCCGAAGGGCATGCTGGCAACACAGAACAAGGGTTGCGCTCGTTGCGGGACTTAACCCAACATCTCACGACACGAGCTGACGACAGCCATGCACCACCTGTACACCGACCACAAGGGGGCGCCTGTCTCCAGACGTTTCCGGTGTATGTCAAGCCTTGGTAAGGTTCTTCGCGTTGCGTCGAATTAAGCCACATGCTCCGCTGCTTGTGCGGGCCCCCGTCAATTCCTTTGAGTTTTAGCCTTGCGGCCGTACTCCCCAGGCGGGGAACTTAATGCGTTAGCTGCGGCACCGACGACGTGGAATGTCGCCAACACCTAGTTCCCACCGTTTACGGCGTGGACTACCAGGGTATCTAATCCTGTTCGCTCCCCACGCTTTCGCTCCTCAGCGTCAGTAATGGCCCAGAGATCCGCCTTCGCCACCGGTGTTCCTCCTGATATCTGCGCATTTCACCGCTACACCAGGAATTCCGATCTCCCCTACCACACTCTAGCTAGCCCGTATCGAATGCAGACCCGGGGTTAAGCCCCGGGCTTTCACACCCGACGTGACAAGCCGCCTACGAGCTCTTTACGCCCAATAATTCCGGACAACGCTTGCGCCCTACGTATTACCGCGGCTGCTGGCACGTAGTTAGCCGGCGCTTCTTCTGCAGGTACCGTCACTTTCGCTTCTTCCCTGCTGAAAGAGGTTTACAACCCGAAGGCCGTCATCCCTCACGCGGCGTCGCTGCATCAGGCTTTCGCCCATTGTGCAATATTCCCCACTGCTGCCTCCCGTAGGAGTCTGGGCCGTGTCTCAGTCCCAGTGTGGCCGGTCGCCCTCTCAGGCCGGCTACCCGTCGTCGCCTTGGTGAGCCATTACCTCACCAACAAGCTGATAGGCCGCGGGCTCATCCTTCACCGCCGGAGCTTTTAACCTCCACCCATGCGAGTGGACGTGTTATCCGGTATTAGACCCCGTTTCCAGGGCTTGTCCCAGAGTGAAGGGCAGATTGCCCACGTGTTACTCACCCGTTCGCCACTAATCCACCCCGAAGGGCTTCATCGTTCGACTTGCATGTGTTAAGCACGCCGCCAGCGTTCGTCCTGAGCCAGGATCAAACTCTCCGTGAATGTTTTCCCGACTGCGTTTAATTAAAAACTGCGGGACGACACCACGAGAGCGGAACAGCCAGGCGGAATAAGCCCGGCCGTTCACAGCGTCCTCGCTGTGTTTTTTCAAAGGAACCTCGCCCCGACCGATCGGCCGGAGACGGGGTATCAACATATCTGGCGTTGATTTTTGGCACGCTGTTGAGTTCTCAAGGAACGGACGCTTCCTTTGTACTCACCCCTCTCGGGCTTTCCTCCGGGCGCTTCCCTTCGGTCTTGCGTTTCCGACTCTATCAGATCTTTCCGATCCGATTTCCTCGGTGCTTTCCAGGTTTCCGCTCTCGCGTTTCCCTTTCAGGCGTTTCCGACTCTATCAGACCTTTTCTCGATCCGATTCCCTGTCGGTGGGCTTCGTCTCGGGCCTCTTCGCTTTCGCTCGTCGGCCTTTCGACATTCACTACGTTAGCCGATTCCCCCGGCAACTCGTAATCGAGCTCCGCGAGTCCGAATTTCGGGCATGCGGGCATGCCGAATTCGACCCCGTTAGGGATGTCGTAGGTAGTGGGTTGGCCGCTTCCGGCTGCTGGCGATTGCCATACCCGGTTCAGCGGCTCGGGCTACATTACGCACCTCGTGGGGGCGAGTCAACTTGGGCGGCGCCTGGGCGTGTGGGACCGATAGGGGCTCACCGTCAGGTCGTTGGCGACCCAGAACCGCCACGGGTGCACGCCGCCGTCGCCGGCCACGCCGGTGCGGGGACCGTTGCGTACCTGGTCGGGGGGTACGGGCATGCCCGTAAGGATGGTCAAGGGGGAGCCTTCGGGCGCGCACGCGTCCGTACCGTCCAGGGCTCGGTCCGCGCCGAGGGCCGTGGCCAGGCGGGCGGGACCTTTGGCCAGTTCCTTGTCATTTCGGGCCGATAGTCAACGTTTGCGGGCCAGCTCCGCACCCTCGACGATCTCGCCGGCTCTGAGGAGGACCGCGCTCGCCCGGCCCTCGGGATGAGGTTCATGCAGAACCACATGCGTAGGTAACGCACTGAACATGTCTGTCTCTCCTGCTCATCGACAAGGCGACGACAGACTCTTCGGCGTCGAAGTTCCGCGTCGTTTGAGGGCCGCAAGGTGTCGGCTCGCGGGGAAGGCTGGAGGCGCGTGGTCGAGCTGGTTCGGACGGGTACAGCTGATGTCGTCGTAGCCAGGCACTACGACCGCCTCTACCGGACGACACGAGACCTAGTCGAGCTGGTGGACCTGACCGAGGAGACCGGCGTTCATCTGGCCGCCGCACAGGCTCAGGGCGTTCCTGGACTTGGCGACTACTTCGGGTCGTCTGGCTGGCTGCGAGCGAGGCGCACAGCGGCTCAGGCTCCGGCGGACGGCTTGGCTCTCGGGCTCAGTCGGTACGCCGAGACCGTTGGATCGCCGGCGAGGTAGAAGCGGTGCTGCCAGTCGTGGGCCCTACTCACGCCTACCCGAGGGCCCACCCGGATGAGCACAGCGGGTACCGGATCGCCCTCGGACAGCACGACCGAGGCGCCTGTCAGTAGGTCTGTGCCGTTGTGCTCTGCCGTGATGCCGAGCGCTTGGCAGAAGTTCCCCGGCCCCCGCGCGAGACGTGGACTCTCGACCTTGCCCCCTCGCCGCTTGCGTGCCAGTTCTTCTCCTTCGGTGACCCTGCCCGCCCGGATGAGGACGGCTGTGGCAATGCCGTCTGCCCCGGTGACGATGTTGGCGCACCAGTGGAGACCGTGAGACCGGTAGACGTACAGGTGTCCTGCCGGTCCGAACATGACGGCGTTGCGGGGTGTCCTGCCTCGGTAGGCGTGGGAGGCGGGGTCGGCCGCACCTGCGTACGCCTCGGTCTCCGTGATGGTGATGCTCACGGTTCCCTCGGGGGTCTCGTGGGTGAGGATGGCGCCGAGCAGCTTGGGGGCGACTTCTTCAGCGGGGTGAGCAAGATCCGCGATGTTCATGCTGACCGCCCTGACATGGCATAGGTGAAGTAGACATACACGTGTCCTGGCGGACCGAACATCACGTCGTTGCGGGGTGTGCGGCCGCGATAGGCATGGGAGCCGGGGTCGTTCGGGCCGTCGTAGGCCTCGACCTCCGTCAGGCGCAGGGCGATCGGACCGTCCGGGGTGGTGCGTACGAGGGTGCGCCCGAGGAGGTCTGGGGCGACTTCCAGTACAGGCCGGTCGAAGAAGTCCCTGGGGAGGGGCGTACGGTCGAGGGTCGCGATCATGCCCTCCGAGCGTAGTGCAGACGGGTGGGTGCGACGGGGTGGTCAGGGAGCACTCGCCTTGCCAGGGTGTGGGGCGCGGAACCGGTCACGGCCGGATCGCGTTTGTAGGGATCAAGGGTCCACTCGTAAAAGGAGAGTCATGGCGTTCAAGAAGCTGCTCGCGAGTCTGGGGGCCGGCGGGGCTTCGGTCGAGACGGTGCTGACCGAGGTCAACGTCGTTCCGGGCGGCGTCGTCCAGGGTGAGGTGCGGATCCAGGGCGGGTCCGTCGCCCAGCAGATCGAGGGGCTGTCGGTCGGACTGCAGGCCAAGGTCGAGGTCGAGAGCGGCGACCAGGAGTACAAGCAGGACATCGAGTTCACGAAGGTGCGGCTCGGCGGGGCCTTCGAGCTCCAGGCGGGGGCCGTGCACGCGGTGCCGTTCGGGCTCGAGATCCCGTGGGAGACGCCGATCACGATGATCGACGGGCAGGCGCTGCGCGGGATGAACATCGGGGTGACGACCGAGCTGGAGATCGCCCGGGCCGTGGACTCCGGTGACCTGGACCCGATCAACGTGCACCCGATCCCGGCGCAGAAGGCGATCCTGGACGCGTTCATCCAGCTGGGCTTCCGCTTCAAGAACGCGGACATGGAACGCGGCCACATCCGGGGTACGCGGCAGAAGCTGCCGTTCTACCAGGAGATCGAGTTCTTCCCGCCGTCGCAGTATCGGGGCCTGAACCAGGTCGAGCTGAGCTTCGTGGCCGATGAGCACGCGATGGACGTCGTCCTGGAGATGGACAAGAAGCCGGGGCTCTTCAGTGAGGGCAGCGACACCTTCCGGTCGTTCCAGGTGGGTCTCAACGACTACCACGGGACCGACTGGGCGGCTTACCTCAACCAGTGGCTGTCGGAGGTCGGCAGCAAGCGCAACTGGTTCTAGGCTCGGGGCCTACTGAAGGAAACCGATCAGGAGGTACCGAGGTGACCGAGCTCAAGCGGCGGCCGCTCCCGCACGACTTCCATCCGCCCGTGCCGTCGTTCACGGTCACGAGTGAGGACGTCCAGGAGGGCGCGACGCTCAAGGACGCTCAGGTCTACGCGGCCGGCAACACCTCGCCGCAGCTGCGGTGGGAGGGCTTCCCGCCCGGGACCAAGAGCTTCGCCGTGACCTGCTACGACCCGGACGCCCCGACGGGCAGCGGGTTCTGGCACTGGAGCGTGTTCGACATCCCGGCTTCGGTGACGGAGTTGCCGACGGGTGCGGGCAGCGGCAAGTTCGAGGGGCTTCCCGAGGGTGCCGTTCAGGTGCGCAACGACTACGGCAGCAAGGACTTCGGCGGTGCCGCGCCGCCGCCCGGGGACGGTCCGCACCGGTACGTCTTCACGGTGTACGCGGTGGACCAGGAGAAGCTCGGTCCGGACGCGGACGTGTCGCCCGCGGTCGTGGGTTTCAACCTGCGGTTCCACGCGATCGCGCGTGCACAGCTGGTCGGTGAGTACGAGGTGCCCGCCGAAGACTGACGTTCATTGAACGTTTGCCCGCCTCTGGTCTTGGAAGTGATCAGAGGCGGGCATTTTTATTGCGTTGTCCATCTCGGCGTGCCCGGCCAGAGTTGATCCCAGCCCGCCAGGGGGTGGGCCGGTGCGCATGGGAGGTGGGCTGGAATGCGGGACACGCTGGTACTGAACGCCAGTTTCGAGCCGCTGTCGACGGTGACGTTGAACCGAGCCGTCGTTCTGGTGCTGCAGGACAAGGCCATCGTCGAGCAGGCCCACCCCGAACTGCGCATGCGCGGAGCCGCGGTTGACATACCGGCGCCGAGGGTGATCAGGCTGTGCAGGTACGTACGAGTGCCCTTCCGAAGACAAGCTCCCTGGTCGAGGCGAGGTGTTCTGGTACGCGACCGGCACAGGTGCGCGTACTGCGGCAGGCGGGCGACGACCGTGGACCACGTGGTGCCGAGGGCGCAGGGCGGTAGGGACTCCTGGCTGAACACGGTCGCCTCCTGCGCGGAGGACAATCACCGCAAGGCGGACCGGACTCCGGAGCAGGCGGGTATGCCGCTGCTGCGGCAGCCGTTCGAGCCGACGCCCGCGGACGCGATGCTGCTGTCGCTGGGCCACGAGGACTTCGAGGCGCTGCCGGAGTGGCTGGCACAGTCTGCCGCCTAGGCGGTATGTGAGACCGGGGTCCATCTCCGTCAGGAGATGGACCCCGGTCTCGTATGCGTCTGCGGGCCGTCGGTCGGTCAGTCGATGGACGGCTGTTCGCGGCGCTCCGTGCCGCCGCCCGAGCCGGAGTTGTTGCCGCGGCCGCCCGAACCGCCGCCCATGGCACCGAAGTTGCCCATGGCGCCGGACAGGCCCTTGAGGGCGTCGCCGATTTCGCTGGGCACGATCCAGAGCTTGTTGGCGTCGCCTTCGGCGATCTTGGGGAGCATCTGGAGGTACTGGTACGAGAGGAGCTTCTGGTCCGGGTCTCCGGCGTGGATCGCCTCAAAGACCGTACGGACGGCCTGGGCCTCGCCCTCGGCGCGCAGGGCGGCTGCCTTGGCCTCACCCTCGGCCCGGAGGATCTGGGACTGCTTCTCGCCTTCGGCGGTGAGGATGGCGGCCTGGCGCGTACCTTCGGCGGTGAGGATCGCGGCGCGCTTGTCGCGGTCGGCGCGCATCTGCTTCTCCATCGAGTCCTGGATGGAGGTGGGCGGTTCGATCGCCTTGAGCTCGACTCGGTTGACGCGGATGCCCCACTTGCCGGTGGCCTCGTCGAGGACTCCGCGCAGGGCCGCGTTGATCTCCTCGCGGGAGGTCAGGGTCCGCTCCAGATCCATACCGCCGATGATGTTGCGGAGCGTGGTGACGGTGAGCTGCTCGATGGCCTGGATGTAGCTGGCGACTTCGTAGGTGGCGGCCCTGGCGTCGGTCACCTGGTAGTAGATGACGGTGTCGATGTTGACGACCAGGTTGTCCTGGGTGATCACCGGCTGCGGCGGGAACGGGACGACCTGTTCCCGCAGGTCGATGCGGTTACGGATGGTGTCTATGAACGGGACGACGATGTTGAGGCCCGCGTTGAGGGTGCGTGTGTAGCGGCCGAAGCGCTCTACGATGGCCGCGCTCGCCTGTGGGATGACCTGGATCGTCTTGATCAGGGCGATGAAGACCAACACCACCAGAATGATCAAGACGATGATGACCGGTTCCATCGTGCTCCCCGTGCCCTTCTCCGCCTCGGCGCTTTCGGAAGATCTTATGGTTGTTGAAGATCTTGCTGGTCGAGTCTGACAGACCGTCGTGTGCCTTGTGGGGTGTTCCGGTCACTTGCGTCGTACGAGGTCAGATGACGATCGCCGTGGCTCCTTCGATGTCGACGACGTCCACTTCCTGGCCCACTTCGTAGGCGCGGCCGACATCGAGTGAGCGCGCCGACCAGACCTCGCCGGCGAGCTTGATGCGGCCTCCGGAGCCGTCGACGCGCTCCAGGACAAGGGCTTGTTTGCCCTTCAAGGCGTCGATGCCCGTGGCGAGTTGGGGCCGCTGTGAGCGGTGTCTGGCCGCGATGGGGCGTACGACGGCGATGAGGGCGACCGAGACGACGGCGAAGACGAGGACCTGGACGACGACATCGAAGCCGAGTCCGGCCATGACGGCGGCGGCGACGGCGCCCACGGCGAGCATGCCGAACTCCGGCATCGCGGTCACCACGAGGGGGATTCCGAGCGCTGCCGCGCCGACGAGCCACCACACCCATGCGTCGATGTCGTTCACAGGGTCATGGTAGGTCCGTGGCAATGTCGCCGACAGGGCGCCCATCGGGTTGGCGGGGGCTTCTTACCCTTGTTTCCGCGGGTACTTCACGGGTTTCAGGCCATCGGCAGGCCCTGCGCGGTCCAGCGGTCGCCGACCTGTTCGACGACGAGCGGGAGGCCGAAGCAACGGGACAGGTTGCGGGAGGTGAGTTCGAGCTCCAGCGGGCCTGCGGCGAGGACCTTGCCCTGGCGGATCATGAGGACATGCGTGAAGCCCGGGGCGATCTCCTCGACGTGGTGCGTGACCATGATCATGGAGGGGGCGATCGGGTCGCGGGCGAGGCGGCCGAGGCGGCGGACCAGGTCCTCGCGGCCGCCGAGGTCGAGGCCGGCGGCGGGCTCGTCCAGGAGCAGCAGTTCGGGGTCGGTCATCAGGGCGCGGGCGATGAGGGTGCGCTTGCGCTCGCCCTCGGAGAGGGTGCCGAACCTTCGGTCGAGGTACTCGCTCATGCCGAGGCGGTCGAGGAAGGCGCGGGCGCGCTGCTCGTCGATGTCCTCGTACTCCTCCTGCCAGCCGGCTGTCATGCCGTAGGCGGCGGTCAGTACGGTCTGCAGGACTGTCTGGCGCTTGGGGAGCTTGTCGGCCATGGCGATACCGGCCATGCCGACGCGCGGGCGCAGCTCGAAGACGTCGGTGCCCGGCCGGCCGAGGGCCTCGCCGAGGACGGAAACGGTGCCGGAGCTGGGGAAGAGGTAGGTGGAGGCGATGTTCAGGAGGGTCGTCTTGCCGGCGCCGTTCGGGCCGAGGATGACCCAGCGCTCGCCCTCCTTGACGGACCAGGAGACCTGGTCCACGAGAGCCCGGCCCTCGCGGAACACGGATACGTCCTGAAGCTCCAGAACATCGCTCATGAGCGCGTTGTCTCCCCTTGCAGTGTGGCCGGTCTCGGCGTCTCGGCTGTCGTGCGCCGGTGGGCGCAGCCCTCAAGGAAATCTACGCCACCAGTCGCCCGGTCCATTCCATCGGTCCGGTCCTTAGGCTGGGGGCATGCTCTCGGAACCGCGCTCTGGACGCCTTGCCGCTTGGGGAAATGCCCTTTTGGCCGGACTTGTCTCTCCTGACGACGCCGTGCTCGCCGTCGTCGGGGAGGATGCCGTGCACCGGGTGGAGGGGCTGCCCGGCGAGCCGGCGCCTGTCGGGCTCACGCTGGCCCTGGGGCGGCTGCGGAGGCTGGGAGTGACCGGGTTGCGGGTGGCGCTGCCCGCGCCGGGGCATCCGCTGGGGCTGAGCGGGCCGCCGGAGTTCAATGCGCGAGCGCTGGAGGCAGAGGAGGCGGTGGTCTGCTACGGGGCCGCGCTGGGGCTGGTGCCCGAGGTGTCCGAGGCCGGGCCCGTTGGTGATGTACATGTCGAGGTGGTGTGGCACTGCCTGCCCGTGTGGGAGGCTCCGCCTGCGGACGTGCCGTCGCTGGGCGAGGCCGAGCGGGAGCTTGCCGAGGCCTTGCGGGAGGCGACGGAGGTCCTGTCCCGGCTGGACGTCGCCGGGTCGGGGCCGGTGGCTGAGGCGGCGCTCGATGCGTATCGGGCGCGGGCCGAGCGGGGGCGGGAGGTGTTGGCGCCGGGGTATCCGCCGCGGGCGGTGCGGGTGCTGGAGCTGGCTCAGCGGGTGGGGTTGTTGATCTCTCTGGCGTATGAGAACGGGCACGGGGGTGCGGTGAGTGCGTCCGAGATGGGGGCACGGGGGGCCGCGTTGCGACCGGTGGAGCGGACGGCTCGGCGGGCGCAGGTCGCGGCGTACAACTCCGTTGTGGAGGAGCGGGAGCGAGGGGTGCGGTGAGGGTTGGCTGGTCGGTGATCGGGGGTGAGTGATCGCCGATCGGCGAGCGGCGGCCGGTGACCGGCAGTGGGCGAGCGACGGCCGGTCACCGGCAGTGGGTCGTGCGGCGGCCGGTGACCGGCAGTGGGTCGTGCGGCAGCCGGTGACCGGCAGTGGGTCGTGTGGCAGCCGGTGACCGGCAGTGGGTCGTGTGGCCGGGTGCTTGCTGGGCGGCGCCCGCGCCCGCCCGTGCCGCCCTGGGCGGCACGGTTGCCCGCGGCTCTGCAAAAACGAGCCGACCGGCCCCCCAGGAGCGCCTGGGAGGCCGGAGGTCGTTGCCGCCGGGTGGCGGGTGTCAGCGGTTGATGCCGAGGTTGCCGAACGCCGGGTTCAGCACACCGATGACGTTCACGCTGTTGCCCACCGCGTTCACGGGGATGTGCACCGGGGCCTGGATGACGTTGCCCGAGACGACGCCGGGCGAGCCCTTGGCCTCGCCGCCGGCCCACGCACCGTCGGTGGCGGAGGCCATCCCGGCCCCGGCGGCGATCAGCCCGCCGGCCACCATCGTCACGGCCGCTGCCTTCTTCAGGTTCTTCACTTCTCAACCCCTCCTGGCGATCGCCGCGGCAGTCGCCGCAGCACGCACTGGAGAACGGCGGAGAGGCACGAAGGATGCGCCAGGCGAGGGACATTCCCACGACGGTATGAATCTCAGACCGGAGTGGACCTTCCCGGTTGCCGCGGCGAGCGCCTCCGGGAGGTCGTCTCAGCTGGTCACGCCATGACGTACGGCCCACAGCGCGGCCTGGGTGCGGTCCGCCAGGTCGAGCTTCATCAGGATGTTCGAGACGTGTGTCTTGACCGTCTTCTCGGACAGGACGAGGGCCCGGGCGATCTCGCGGTTGGACCGGCCGTCCGCTATCAGCCCCAGTACCTCGCGCTCCCGGTCCGTCAGCGAACCGCCTCTTCCCTGGGTGGAGTTGGCCTCCTCCTGGGACAACAGAACGACCGCGACCTCGGGTTGGAGCAGGACGTGGCCCGCGTGCACGGAGCGGATGGCGGCGGCGAGCGCGTCCGGGTCCACGTCCTTGTAGACGTAGCCGGCGGCACCCGCGCGCAGGGCCGGGACCACCGTGCGCTGTTCGGTGAAGCTGGTGACGATCAACACGCGCGCGGGGTTGTTCAGCTCGCGGAGCTTGCGGAGGGCCTCCACGCCGTCCATGCCGGGCATCTTGACGTCCATCAGGACGATGTCGGGTTTCAGTTCCTCGGCGCGGGCGACCCCTTCGGCACCCTCCGCCGCCTCGCCCACGACCTCGATGTCGTCCTGGATCTCGAGGAAGGTGCGCAGGCCCCGGCGGACGACCTGGTGGTCGTCGACGAGCAGCACTCTGATTGCGTCAGCCACCGGGGACCTCCAGCTCGATCGTGGTGCCCTTGCCGGGCGCCGATTCCACCACCAGGGTGCCGCCGACCCCGCCGGCCCGGTCCCGCATGGAGACCAGGCCGAGGTGGCGTCCCGCCCGGCGTACCGTGTGCGGTTCGAAACCGCTGCCGTCGTCCGTGACACGCAGGACCGCACCGCAGCCGCGCCGGTCCACCGTCACGTCGACGTGCTCCGCCCCGGAGTGCCGCAGGGCGTTGTGCAGGGCCTCCTGGGCGACCCTCAGCACGGCTTCCTCCTGGGCGGCCGGGAGCGCGCGGAACTTGTGGGCGGCGAAGGTCACACGCGCGGTGTGGGCGCGGTCGAGGACCTGTATCTGGGTGCGGAGGGTGGCGACCAGGCCGTCCTCGTCCAGCGCCGCGGGGCGCAACTCGACGACCGCCGCGCGCAGTTCGTCGGCCGCCTCCGCGGCGAGCACGGCGACCTGCTGCAGCTCGCCCTTGGCGCGGGCCGGGTCGCGGTCGACGAGGGCCGCGGCCGCCTGTGCCGTGAGGCGCAACGAGAACAGTTTCTGGCTGACCGCGTCGTGCAGTTCGTGGGCGAGGCGCGAGCGTTCCTCGGCGATGGTCAGTTCGCGGCTGCGCTCGTAGAGGCGGGCGTTCGTCAGGGCTATGGCGGCGTGCTGGGCGAGGATGGCGAGCAGTTCCTCGTCCTCTTCGGTGAAGCCGCAGCTGCCTTCCGGTTCGGGGCCCGGGGGGTGTCCTTCCACGGGACGCAGCTTGTTGGCGAGGAACAGCGCGCCGATCACCTCGTCGCCGTCGCGGATCGGCAGCCCCAGGAAGTCCGACATGTCGGGGTGGGCGGACGGCCAGCCCTCGAAACGGGGGTCCTTGCGCACGTCGGCGAGGCGTTCGGGTCTGGCCTCGTGCAGCATCGCGGCGAGGATGCCGTGCTGGCGCGGCAGCGGGCCGATGGCCTTCCACTGCTCGTCGCTGACGCCGTCCACCACGAACTGGGCGAAGCCTCCGTGGTCGTCCGGGACGCCGAGCGCGGCGTACTGCGCGTCGAGCAGCTCGCGGGCCGAGGCGACGATCGTCTTGAGGACGTCGCGCACCTCGAGGTGCCTGCTCATGGCCAGCAGCGCGGAACTCACCGCGGCGAGGCCGGACCGGGGGCCTTGACTCATGACCTCACGGTACCGGCGGGGTACGACAGCGGGGATCGGACCTGCGGCGCGGTCGCCCGGGCCGGTGGGCCTAGGACTGGCCTAGGTCCGGGGTCCTGGGAACTGCGGCTTAGGGCGAAGGGCCCCACCGTTCTGCGGCTCGCGTCCGAGGCGGTGCGACTGGCCCGGTTCCTACGTTGGGGGCACCGCCGATCGGAGGCGGTCAGGGACGAGGAGACGGGGTTGTCATGCCGGTAGCGATCATCACGGGGGCGTCCAAAGGGCTGGGGCGGGCGCTCGCCGAGGCCCTGGCCGTACGCGGCTGGGATCTGGTGCTCGACGCCAGGACGGCCCGGGCCCTCCAGGAGACGGCAGCGGCGCTGGGGGCGTACGGCACGCGGGTGGCGGCGCTCCCCGGGGACATCACGGATGCCGGGCACCGGTCCGAGCTGGTGGCGGCGGCCTGGAAGCTGGGCGGTGTCGATCTGGTGGTGAACAACGCCAGCGCGCTCGGCGCCGAGCCGCTGGTGCGCTTGGAGAGGCTTCCGCTGGAAGGGCTGCGGCGAGCGCTGGAAGTGAACGTGGTGGCCGCGCTGGGAGTGGTCCAGGAGGCGCTGCCCCTGCTGCGGGCCTCGGCGGCGGGCTCGGTGATGGCGGTCAGCTCGGACGCGGCCGCCGAGGCGTACGAGACCTGGGGCGGCTACGGGGCCTCCAAGGCGGCCCTGGACCAGCTTGCGGCCGTGCTCGGCGAGGAGGAGCCCGGGCTGCGGGTGTGGGCGGTCGATCCCGGGGACATGGCGACGGACCTGTATGCGGCGGCCGTACCGGACGACGACGATCCGCGGCCGCAGCCGGCCCGTGTGGTGCCGGCCTTCCTGCGGCTGCTGGACGAACGGCCGGCGAGCGGCCGCTATGCGGCTCCCTCGCTGCTGGAGGAGCGGCGATGACGCTGACGACGGGGGTTCCCCCGCACGAGCGCGGTCGAGGGTGGGAGAGGGTGCCCGAGGGGCTGTCCGCGCGCGTGCCGGTCGAGCAGCGCGGGCCGGGGCTTGATCGGGACGCCGTTCGGCTGCTGGTGTCGCGTGGGGTCGAGGTGGCGCACCACGCGTTCGTGGAGTTGCCCCTGCTGCTGCGGGCCGGGGACCTGCTGGTGGTCAACACCTCTCCGACGCTGGCCGCGGCGGTGGACGGGCGGCTCGGGCACGCGCGCGTGGTGGTGCATTTCTCGACGCGCGGCGACGACGGGCGGTGGGCCGTGGAGCTGCGGGATCCGGACGGTCTGGGCACCACGCGCGCGCGTACGGGCGGGCCCGCGGGGGCAGAGGTGCGGTTGCCCGGGGGCGTACAGCTGGTTCTGGAGGAGCCGCTGAGTGCGCGCGGTGAGCGGTTGTGGTGGGCGCGGGTGTCAGCGTCCGGGGGTCGCGCTGCCCACGGCTCCGGGGCTGCGGCTGCGGACGGCGCCGACGCCGCGACTGAGGCTACGCCCACCGACGACGCCGGGGCCGCGACTGCGGCTGCCGCTGCCCATGGCGACGAGGCTGCGGCGGTCTCTGCTGTTGACAACGCGGCGGTCCAGGGGTCCGAGGAGGCCACGGCGGTGGTCGGGCTGTTGCGGGAGCACGGGCGGCCGATCCGCTACTCGTACACCGAGCGGGACCAGCCGCTTTCGGTCTATCAGACGGTGTTCGCGTTGGCGTCCGGCGACGGGTCGGGCAGCGCCGAGATGCCGAGTGCGGCCCGGCCCTTCACCGCGCGGCTGGTGGCGGAGCTGGTGAGCCGGGGTGTGCAGTTCGCGCCGGTCTCGCTGCACACCGGGGTGGCTTCGGCCGAGGCGCACGAGCCGCCGTATCCGGAGCGGTTCGCGGTGCCGGAGGCGTCGGCTCGGCTGATCAACGGCGTGCGGGGCGGGGGCGGGCGGGTGATCGCGGTCGGTACGACGGCCGTGCGGGCCGTGGAGTCGGCGGCCGGGCCCGACGGAGTGGTGCGGGCGGCCGAGGGCTGGACGGATCTCGTGGTCACGCCCGAGCGCGGGGTGCGGGCGGTGGACGGGCTGCTGACCGGGCTGCACGAGCCGGAGGCCTCGCATCTGCTGATGCTGGCGGCCGTCGCGGGGCGAGCGGCGATCGACCGCAGTTACGAGGAGGCGCTGCGCGGGCGCTACCTGTGGCACGAGTTCGGGGACGTGCACCTCATCCTCCCCGCGGAGACCGCTGACGCAGAGCATTGCTTCAGCAACCGTTGGTGAGACTGCCGCGACACCGATGTGAGCCCGCGCATAGGGCCCACATCACGTACGAAGGGACATAGGAGACAAAGGTATCCGCTGAACGGGGCAGACGACCCAGTCTGTCCCGTTTTGCCCCTCCCGGGTCCACTACCCGGGGTCGTATGTCACACCTTTGCCTCGCGTTTTTGCGGGCGCTAAGAATTGCTCTCGTCGCTCAGCGCCGTGGGTTCTCCCCGCGGCGTTCGTGCCGAAAGCACCGGTGTCCCCCGTCGGACAGGAAGAGCGACCTCCGCGCTATTCGAAGAGGTCTATCTGCCATGCCCAAGAACAACCGCACCCGTGGTCACAGTCGCACCCTGACCAAGTCCCACAAGATCGCGATCGCGGGTGTCGCCACCCTCGGCGCTGCCGCCGTCGCCTTCTCCGCGGTTCCGAGCAGCGCGCAGTCGACCACGACGGACGCCGCCTCCTCGGCCCGGGTCGCCTACAGCCCCGAGCAGATCAAGGACGTCAAGGCCAGCGTCACCGACCAGCTCGCCGGTGCCAGCGTGAAGGTCGAGACCATAGCGGCGAAGCAGAAGGCCGCTGCCGAGACCGTCGCAAAGGCCGCCGCCGCGAAGCAGGCCGCCGTGAAGGCCGCCGCAGCGAAGCAGGCCGCCGCAGCGACCGCCGCGAAGGCCGCCGCAGCGAAGCAGGCCGCCGCAGCGACCGCCGCGAAGGCCGCCGCAGCGAAGAAGGCCGAGGCGGCGCGCCAGGTCAAGGAGGCCGTGAGCCGCTCCGCGCAGCGCCCCCAGGTCGAGACCGTCGCCGCGAAGACGTACGCCAACAACCTCGACGGCTGGATCCGGCAGTCCCTGGACATCATGAAGGCCAAGGGCATCCCCGGCACCTACGACGGGCTGCACCGCAACATCATGCGGGAGTCCTCGGGCAACCCCTACGCCATCAACAACTGGGACATCAACGCCATCAACGGCATCCCGTCGAAGGGCCTGCTGCAGGTCATCCCGCCGACCTTCAAGGCGTACCACGTGCCCGGCACCTCGTGGAACATCTACGACCCGGTCGCCAACATCACCGCCGCCGCCAACTACGCGGCCGACAAGTACGGCTCGATGGACAACGTCAACAGCGCGTACTGAGGCCGGCGCGGGCCTCGGATCGCACGACGCCGAAGGGCGGCACCCTCGTGACGAGGGTGCCGCCCTTCGGCGTCGTGCGAGCGCGGTTACTTGCGCATGACCTCGGGCTCGTGGCGGCGCAGGAAGCGGGCCACGAAGAAGCCGCAGATCACGCCGAGGACGATCAGGGCGGCCATGTCCAGGCCCCAGGCGCCGACCGTGTGGTCCCACAGCGGGTCCGTGCTCCCGCCGTCCGTCGGCGGGCTGATCTTGTTGAAGTCCAGCGTGGCGCCGGCCGCGCCGACCGCCCAGCGCGAGGGCATCAGGTACGAGAACTCGTTGACGCCGATCGAGCCGTGCAGGGTGAACAGGCAGCCGGTGAAGACGACCTGGATGATCGCGAACATGACCAGCAGCGGCATGGTCTTCTCGGCGGTCTTGACCAGTGCGGAGATGATCAGGCCGAACATCATCGAGGTGAAGCCCAGCGCCATGATCGGCACCGAGAGCTCCAGGATCGGCGCACCGCCGAAGACCAGGCCCTTGTCCGGGATCTCGCGGCTGAAGAAGCCGATGGTGCCGACCAGGGCGCCCTGGAACACGGTGATCGCGCCGAGCACGAACACCTTGGACATCAGGTACGCCGAACGGGACAGGCCGGTGGCGCGCTCCCGCTCGTAGATGACACGTTCCTTGATCAGCTCGCGGACGGAGTTGGCCGCACCGGCGAAACAGGCGCCGACCGCGAGGATCAGCAGGACCGTGGTGGCCGTGCCGTTCGGGATGATGCGGCCGGTCTGCGGGTTCGCCGGGTTGGGCAGCAGGCCCTTGTCCGCGTCGATGAGCAGACTCACCGCACCGAGGACGGCCGGCAGGATCACCATCAGCAGCAGGAAGCCCTTGTCGGAGGCGATCACCACGGTGTAGCGGCGTACCAGCGTGACGAACTGGGACATCCAGCCCTGCGGCTTCGGCGGCTTCATCGCCTGCATCGGCGCCATCGGTACGGACTGCGGCGCGACCGCGTCGATGTCCGCGGCGTACATCTGGTAGTGCTGCGAGCCCTTCCAGCGGCCCGCCCAGTCGTAGTCGCGGTAGTTCTCGAAGGCGGAGAAGACGTCGGCCCAGCTGTCGTAGCCGAAGAAGTTCAGCGCCTCCTCCGGCGGACCGAAGTAGGCGACGCTGCCGCCGGGCGCCATCACGAGGAGCTTGTCGCAGATCGCCAGCTCGGCCACGGAGTGGGTGACGACAAGGACCGTACGGCCGTCGTCGGCGAGGCCGCGCAGCAGCTGCATGACATCGCGGTCCATGCCTGGGTCGAGGCCGGAGGTCGGCTCGTCCAGGAAGATCAGCGACGGCTTGGTGAGCAGCTCCAGAGCCACGGAGACGCGCTTGCGCTGGCCGCCGGAGAGGGAGGTGACCTTCTTCTCCTTGTGGATGTCCAGCTTCAGCTCGCGCAGCACCTCGTCGATGCGGTCCTCGCGCTCGGTGGCCGTGGTGTCGGCCGGGAAGCGCAGCTTGGCCGCGTACTTGAGGGCCTTCTTGACGGTCAGCTCCTTGTGCAGGATGTCGTCCTGCGGGACCAGACCGATGCGCTGGCGCAGCTCGGCGAACTGCTTGTACAGGTTCCGGTTGTCGTAGAGGACCTCGCCCTGATCGGCGGGCCGGTAGCCGGTGAGCGCCTTGAGCAGGGTCGACTTGCCGGAGCCGGACGGGCCGATGACCGCGATCAGCGACTTCTCCGGGACGCCGAAGGAGACGTCCTTGAGGATCTGCTTGCCGCCGTCGACCGTGACGGTGAGATGGCGCGCGGAGAAGGACACCTCACCGGTGTCGACGAACTCCTCGAGCCGGTCGCCGACGATCCGGAACGTCGAGTGGCCGACGCCGACGATGTCGGTCGGGCCCAGCAGCTGCGAGCCGCCCTTGGCGATCGGCTGGCCGTTGACGTACGTGCCGTTGTGCGAGCCCAGGTCGCGGATCTCCATGCGGCCGTCGGGCGTGGAGTGGAACTCCGCGTGGTGGCGGGAGACCTGAAGGTCGGAGACGACCAGGTCGTTCTCCAGGGCACGGCCGATGCGCATCACGCGGCCGAGGGAGAACTGGTGGAACGTGGTCGGGCTGCGGTCGCCGTAGACCGGCGGCGCCCCTGCGCCGCCACCGGGCACCTTCTGCGCGTACTGCTCGGCCGGGGCCTGCTGTTGCGGGATCGACTGCGCAGGGTTCGCCTGTGGTGGGCGCCAAGCGGCCTCCGGTTCCGGTGCCTGCGGGGCCCAGCCGGGGTTCGCGCCCTGGGCCGCGTACGGCTGCTGCTGGGGCTGTGCGACAGCCGCGGCGCCCGAGAGGCTCACGCGCGGTCCGTCGGTGGCATTGCCCAGGTGGACCGCCGAGCCGGGGCCGATCTCCATCTGATGGATCCGCTGGCCCTGCACGAACGTGCCGTTGGTGCTGCCGTGGTCCTCGATGACCCAACTGCGGCCGTTGAAGCTGACCGTGGCGTGACGCCAGGAGACCCTGGCGTCGTCGAGAACGATGTCCCCCTGCGGATCACGTCCGAGGGCGTATGACCTGGACGCGTCGAGCGTCCAGGTTCGTCCGTTCAATTCCAGTACGAGTTCTGGCACTCCAGCCCCACTGAGTTGTCCCCCGAATTACCCCCAACACAGGGAGTCTAGGGATGTCGAACATCGGGGGGAACTATTTCAGGAGCGGCCCCCTGACCGAAAGTCGAGCCTTGCGAAGACGGCGTACGGGCGCTTCGACTGTTCCCGTTGACGGGGTTGAAACCGGCCCGGAGAGTGGTAATCCCCCGCGAGGGGGACATGCGCGGCGGACGCCGCGCAGCGGATCGGGGGGTCTGCCATGAGTGCTGGCACGGACGTCGGGACCGAGCAGAGCAGGAGCGTGCCCTGGGCGGACGTCCTGTTGTCCGCGATCGCCTCGGTGAGCTGGGCGTTGATCGGGATGGCGGGCACGGCGGCGCTCGGGCTGCATCTGGTGGAGGCCGACGCGGCGGGCTCGCTCGGCCCGATGACCGCGGCGGTCGTGGCACTTGGGGCGGGTGGTTCGGTCTCGCCGTCCGGCGACGTGTCCGCTTTCGGCCTGAAAGGCGCGGAAGCCACCACGGCCATCGAGATCACGCCACTGGGCGTGGGCCTGGTCGGGGCGCTGCTGTTGTCGTGGTTCTTCCTACGGTCCCTGCGCACGGCCGGAGTTGGGATCTCCCCCGCCGAACTCCTCGCGCGCGTGGGCGCGGTGGTCGCCGTGTTCGTGGCGATGCTGGGCGGGCTGGCCTGGGCGGGGCACGACGTCATCACCATCGACGGGGGCTCGCTGGGCCTCGACGACCTGCCCGGCGGGGGCGGCGGGGGCGGCGGGGTCGGCATCCCGGGTCTGGGCGACATCGGGGACCTCGGGGGGCTGCTGCCGGACCGGCTCGGCGACCTGGTCGACGCGAAGGCGGCGGTCGGGTTCACCGTCGACACGGCACCCACCCTGCTGGGCGGTCTGGCCTGGGCGGCCGGCGTCCTGCTGATCGCCCTGCTGGCCTCGCGCCGCACCCCTCTGCCTCGCGGCTGGGCGGCCGTGCACCGGGTGGTACGGCCGGCCGTGTCCGCGCTCGTCACGGTGCTGCTGATGGCGGTGGCGGCGGGGCTCGCGGCGGCGGCGTACGCGGCGATCGGTGACGACCATCCCCAGCGGATCGCGGGAGCGGCGCTGCTCGGCGCGCCGAACGGGGTGTGGCTGGGCATCCCGATCGGCCTGTTCGTGCCGTGGGACGGCCGGGCGACGGGCGCGCTGGCGAAGCTCCTGCCCAACCCCCTGGACGACCTTCTCGCGGTGCGGTCCGACCAGCCCGTCACGCTGGGGCGGCTGGCGGATCTGGACGGACGGGTGTGGCTGCTGGGGGTCGCGGCGGCACTGATGATGCTGCTCGCCGGGGTGCTGACGGCGGTACGTACTCCGATGGGGACGGTGGTGGAGGGGCTCGGAGCGAGCGGCGTAGGCGGTGCGGGGGCGGGTGCGGCAGGGGGTTGGCCTCCTGGAGACGTACGGGGCTCTGGGACCGGAGCTGTAGGGGCCGCCGCCGTCGGCGTCGTACGGGATCCGGGCGCCCTCGCCTTCGCCGGGCGGTGTGCGCTGCGGCTGGGCATCGTGACCGCGTTGGCGCTGCCGCTGCTGGCCTGGCTGACGGAGGTGTCCGTGGACGCCTCCCTGTCGGTGCTGGGCTTCGACGCGTTCGGCGCCGGGATCGAACTCCACGGTCACCTGGGTATGGCGCTGCTCCTCGGCGCGGTGTGGGGGGCGGGCGCGGGGGCCGCCGGGGCTCTGTTGGCGTACGTGTGCGGGGCGGCGGGGCGACGGGCGGCGCCGCTGGCACTGGGTGACCTGGCTGGGGGCGGGGCCAAGGGGGTCGCGGCGGACGGCACGGGAGTCGTGGGCACCGGAGCCGACACCGCAGTGCCGGGGCAGTACGGGGCGCCGTCGGGGCCGTACGCCCCTGGTGCGCCGTACCGGCCGCCCAACGCTGCCACCAATCCGTACCTCCAGCTGCCGGACGAAGTACGCGAACCGCAGGACGGGCGGCCGGAGGGCGGAGCGGTTCGGGGTGAGGGCCGGGGGTCCGGCGGAGGTAGGCAGGGGCAGGCCGGGCCGACGGGGGAAGCCCGAGACGGCGGGCCACGGCCGCCCGGCTGGGACCGGCCCGACGGGGCCTGGCCGGCCGGGGGTCGGCCCGCGCCGGATGCGGGCGGGGCGGGGACGGACCCGTCCGGTGCGCGGTCGCCCGGTGACTTGCCCGAACCGCGGTCGCCCGGTGCCCCCTCGGCGCACGACGACCTGTACGGCGCCCCCACCATGGCCCGACCGCTCGATCCGCCCCCGCGGCGGCCTCCGGGGTCGCGTCCCGAGAAGCGTCGGTCGGCTCCGCGGGACGACGGGCCGCCGCCACCTCCGCCGCCACCTCCCCCGGCGCCACCGAAGCGGCCCCGGTGAACCAGGCGACGGACAGGGCACCGCGGCTCCGGCCCAGGGCATGCCTCCGGCACCCCGTTTCCACCGAAGCCGCCCCGGCCGGAGAGGCGGCCCGCTCCGGCACATCCCGACAACCGCCGCCGACCCCACCGGACGACAGCCCGCCGCCGCCCCTCTCACCTCCGCCAAGCCCACCCCACCGAACTTCACGGCCGGACAGGCACCGCCGCACCGCCTCCCACGGGGCACCCCCGACAGCGCGCCGTCGCCCCCGCCGGACGCGGAGCCGACGCCTCTCTCCCGCCTCGCCCGAAAGCGGCCGGTGACCTGCGGTCGGGCAAGGGGTCGGGACCGGTCCCGACCGTGCCGTCGCATGTGAGCCCGGTCGACGTTCGGGGGTAGGAGCCGTAGCCTGCTCGTAAGATCCGCGCTGGTTGCCGGACACCCAGTGTTCCGTGTCCGTCAGACGGACCTCAGGCGCGGAAGGCACTGGGTGCCGGATACGGTGGGAACACCATGAGCGCTTCGCAGACCTCGACCTCTGACGTCCCCACTCTCCTCGTCAAGATCTTCGGCAAGGACAGGCCCGGCATCACGGCCGGTCTCTTCGACACCCTCGCCGCCTTCTCCGTCGACGTGGTCGACATCGAGCAGGTCGTCACCCGTGGCCGCATGGTGCTGTGCGCGCTTGTGACCGAGCCGCCGCGCGGGCTGGAGGGGGATCTTCGGGCCACCGTCCACAGCTGGGCCGAGTCGATGAAGATGCAGGCGGAGATCATCTCCGGCCTCGGTGACAACCGGCCGCGCGGCCTCGGCCGCTCTCTCGTCACCGTCCTCGGCCATCCGCTCACCGCGGAGGCGACCGCAGCCGTCGCCGCCAGGATCACCAAGGCCGGCGGCAACATCGACCGTATCTTCCGGCTGGCCAAGTACCCGGTGACCGCGGTGGAGTTCGCGGTGTCCGGGGTGGAGACCGAGCCGCTGCGCACCGCCCTGGTGACCGACGCGGCCGCGCTGGGCGTGGACATCGCGGTCGTGGCCGCGGGCCTGCACCGGCGCGCCCAGCGACTGGTCGTCATGGATGTGGATTCCACGCTCATCCAGGACGAGGTGATCGAGCTCTTCGCCGCCCACGCCGGCTGCGAGGACAAGGTCGCCGAGGTGACAGCGGCCGCGATGCGCGGGGAACTGGACTTCGAGCAGTCGCTGCACGCCCGCGTGGCCCTGCTCGAGGGGCTGGACGCCTCGGTGGTGGACAAGGTGCGCACCGAGGTGCGGCTCACCCCGGGCGCACGCACGCTGATCCGTACGCTGAAGCGGCTCGGCTACCAAGTCGGCGTCGTGTCCGGTGGGTTCACCCAGGTCACCGACGATCTGCAGGAGCGGCTCGGGCTGGACTTCGCCCAGGCCAACACGCTGGAGATCGTCGACGGGAAGCTGACCGGCAAGGTCACGGGCGAGATCGTGGACCGGGCCGGCAAGGCGCGACTGCTGCGGAGGTTCGCCGCCGAGGCGGGCGTACCGCTCGCCCAGACCGTGGCGATCGGCGACGGCGCCAATGACCTGGACATGCTCAACGCGGCCGGCCTCGGGGTCGCCTTCAATGCCAAGCCGGTGGTGCGCGAGGCGGCGCACACCGCGGTCAACGTGCCGTTCCTGGACACGGTCCTTTATCTGCTGGGCGTCACCCGCGAAGAGGTCGAGGCGGCGGACACCCACGACGACCACTGAGATAGACCACCACTGAGATGACTGAGAACCGCCGAGATAACCGAGACCGCTGAGCCCCCCGCTGGGATCACGAGCGGTCAGCCGCCCGTGACGAGCGACGAGGGGTCCGGCACCGACCCGCGGTGCAGGACCCCTCGCGCACGGTGTCCGGGGACTCAGTCGGTCGGTGCCCAGTAGTCGACCAGCGTGGCCACTCCCGGCTCCAGAGTCTTCCAGGAGCCGTCGAAGGACAGCACGGCGAAGGCGGCGGCCGGGAAGTCCCGGGAGTTCATCCGCTCGCGGGTGTCGCCCTCGGCCGAACCGGCCAGGATGTCGGCGAGGCCATGCACGCCCGGGTTGTGGCCGATCAGGATGACGTCGTGCGCGTCGTCGGGGGTCTCGTTGAGCAGGGCGATCAGCTCTCCGGGCGAGGCCTCGTAGATCCGCTCCTCGTAGACGGTTTTCGGCCGGTGCGGGAACTCATGGACGGCGAGCTTCCAGGTCTCGCGGGTCCGGGTCGCGGTGGAGCACAGGGCCAGGTCGAAGGGGATGCCGGTGTCGGCGAGCTTGAGTCCGGCGACTGCGGCGTCCTTGCGGCCCCGGTCAGCGAGCGGCCGCTCATGGTCGGTCACCTGTGGCCAGTCGGCTTTCGCATGCCGGAAGAGGACAATCCTGCGGGGTTCTGCGACGCTCATGGAATCCAGCTTCGCATGAAACACGCCATGGGGCGCAGGGGGTTGACATGCCGCTTTACTGGCGGCTTCCGGTACGGCAGCGGCGCCCAGAACGAGGCCGGCCGTCCCGTCCCTAGTGTGCGAACAAGGCCTGCACGCGCTCGAGGAGATGGGTGATCGCCGGATCACCGGTGGCCGCTTGGGCGTCGGCCGGGTTCAGTATCAGCGCGAGCAGGGTGATGAAGGCGAGCGCCGGGAGGGCGAGGGCCCACCAGGGCAGCCGGATGTCGACACGTCCCGTGGTCGCCGGGTGGGGCCGGGTGTGCGTAGGGGCCGACATGGGTGCCTCCGCTGGTCGCCGAGTGATCGGTGGCCCGCGCCTCGCGGCCACACCTCGAAGTTACGGAATCCCGGGCCCCCAACCCATCCGGTGACCCACCCACTTGACCCTGACCCTCACCCCCTAGGGGATGGGGGGGCTGGCACCACCATCGGCTCCCAGGTCGACCCCCGCCGTCGGCTTCGCGAGGGGTGGGAGGAGGCCGGGGCGGTCACGGTGAGGCGATCGTCGCGATGATGGCGATGATCACGAAAATGGCGAAGAACGAGCCGAAGACGAGCAGCATCTTCTTCTGGCCGTTCGGCGGGTTCGGGTCGAGCACTGGCATGGGGCAAGTCTCGCACCCCTCGCCCGCACCGGGCCCGCCGGGGTGAGGTCAGCGGGCCGCCTCGTCCTCCACCGTGCGGTCGCGCCCCGCCATCAGGCCCACGACCATCTGCGGAACCATCAGCGCGGCCATGAGCGCGATCGGCAGCCCCCAGCCGCCGCTGTGCTGGTAGAGCACGCCGACCAGCAGCGGGCCGGGGATCGAGATCAGGTAGCCGGTGCTCTGCGCGAAGGCCGACAGCTGGACCACGCCCGCGCCGGTCCTGGCCCGCATCCCGACCATCGTGAGTGCCAGGGGGAAGGCGCAGTTGGAGACGCCGAGCAGCACGGCCCAGGCCCAGGCACCGCCGGCCGGCGCGAAGTACAGGCCGGCGTATCCGGCGAGGCCGCAGGCGCCGAGCGCGAGCACGATCGGGCCCTGGTGGGGCAGCCGGGTGGCCAGGCGCGGGATGACGAAGGCGAGGGGCACACCCATCACCATCGTGACGGCCAGGAGCAGCCCGGCCGTGCCCGCGGGCACCCCGGCGTCCCGGAAGATCTGCGCCATCCAGCCCATCGTGATGTAGGCGGCGGTGGCCTGGAGCCCGAAGAAGACAGCGAGTGCCCAGGCGGTCCGGCTGCGGGTGATACGCAGCGCGGCCTGCTGCGCCTCCCCGCGCGCGGGCTCCTGCGTGGCCGCCGGGCCCCGGTCCCGCACCAGCGGGATCCACGGCAGTACGGCCGCCGCCGCCAGGCCCGCCCAGACCGCGAGCCCGGTCTGCCAACTGCCGCCCAGCATCTCGGTCATGGGCACGGTCACCGCGGCCGCGGCGGAGGTGCCGAGGGCGAGGGCCATCGAGTACAGGCCGGTCATGGGGCCGACCCGGTCCGGGAACCAGCGCTTGACGATGACCGGCATCAGGACGTTGCTGACCGCGATGCCCATGAGGGCGAGCGCGCTGGCCGTGAGGAAGCCGGCCGTGCTCCCCGCGTACGGCCGGATGAGCAGACCGGCGGTGATGGCGGCCATGCCCGCGCAGACGACCGCGCCCGGTCCGAAGCGGCGGGCGAGCCGGGGCGCCATGGCGCCGAAGACGGCGAAGCAGAGCGGCGGCACCGAGGTGAGCACCCCGGCCAGGCTGCCGCTCATGCCGAGCCCGTCGCGCACCTCTTCGAGGAGGGCGCCGAGGCTGGTGATGGCGGGGCGGAGGTTCAGGGCGGACAGCACGATGCCGACGACGACCAGCCGCGTCGCCCACGCGCGCGTGCCGTCGGGCACGCCCGGCACGTCGGACATCGACACCGGGGACTCGCCGACGGCCGGGGCCGGACTGCGTACGGTCGTGGACGTCGGCGTCCGGCTTTTCTCGCTCACCATGAGGGTCATCATAGGATCATGGGATGATTGGTTGTCCATCCCCGGGTGGCCCGCTCCCGCCCCCCGCGTGCGAAGGTGTGCCATGCCCCTGAGCCATCCCCGTCGCTCGGCGCTGTCCGAGCAGGTCATCGCCGAGCTGCGCAACCAGATCACCTCGGGCGAGTGGCCGGTCGGCTCCCGCATCCCGACCGAGCCCGAACTGGTCGAGCAGCTCGGGGTCGCCCGCAACACGGTCCGCGAGGCCGTCCGGGCGCTGGCGCACAACGGTCTGCTGGACATCCGCCAGGGCTCCGGCACGTACGTCGTGGCGACGAGCGAGCTGGCGGGCGTGATGCACCGCCGTTTCTCCGGCGCCGACCCGCGGCACGTCGCCGAGCTGCGCTCCGCACTGGAGTCGGCGGCGGCGAGGCTGGCGGCCGAGCGGCGCACCGAGAAGGACCTGAAGCAGCTCGACACACTGCTGCTGCGGCGCGAGGAGGCCTGGGCGTCGGGTGACACGGAGGCGTTCGTGGCTGCCGACGCCACCTTCCACCTGGCCGTGGTGTCCGCCTCCCACAACGACGTCATGACCGCGATGTACGCGGACCTGGGCGAGGTGCTGCGGGACTGGCTGCGTGACGACGTCGGCGAGGAGCTGACGCCGGAGACGCACATGGATCACACTCGCCTGGTCGACGCGATCCGCGCCGGCGACGCCGACTCCGCCACGGCGGAGGCGGCGAGCTATCCGTTCCTCTGCCGTCCGGGACGGTTCACCGCTTCTGGTGGCTGATCCACACCGAGCGCACTTCCTTCCAGCAGCGACCGGTGAGCCGTACGGTCATCGCGGGGCCGGTGTCGACGGGGGCGCCGTCGGTGTCGAGGTCCCACCAGCGGTCGCACTCGACGTGCAGGCTGACACGATCGGTGTCGGCATAGGGGTTGTGGCAGTAGGCGACGACGTGGGAGCCGCGGACGGTCGTACGGCACTCGGCGCCGAACGGCTCCCTCGGGGCCGGTCGCCCGGTCTTCACACGCGCGTGGGGCATCGCCTCGTACGGCAGGGACAGCACAAGAGCGACGGCAACGGTCACTGAGGCCAGGCTGCGGGACAAGCGCACAAGGGGACCTCCTGGGCCGTGCTCGGGAGGGTCTCGCGTGGTGAACGCGTTACTCCAGAGTGCGCAATCGTCGCCCTCACCCGCCCGGCCGGATGCGCCGAACGGGTGACGCCCCGCTCCCCGCGCGCTGCGGGAAACGGGGCGCCGACGACGTACGGGACGTCATAGGAGACGACGTACGGGAGATCACGCACCGATGGCGTGCAGACCGCCGTCCACGTGGACGATCTCGCCCGTGGTCTTCGGGAACCAGTCGCTCAGCAGCGCCACGATGCCCTTGCCGGCCGGCTCCGGGTCCTTGAGGTCCCACTCCAGCGGGGAGCGGCTGTCCCAGACGGAGGCCAGGTCGCTGAAGCCCGGGATGGACTTGGCGGCCATCGAGCCGAGCGGGCCCGCCGAGATGAGGTTGCAGCGGATGTTCTGCTTGCCCAGGTCTCGGGCGAGGTAGCGGCTGGTGGCCTCCAGGGCGGCCTTGGCGGGGCCCATCCAGTCGTACTGCGGCCACGCGTACTGCGCGTCGAAGGTGAGGCCGACGACCGAGCCGCCGTTCTGCATCAGCGGCAGGCAGGCCATGGTCAGCGACTTCAGGGAGAACGCCGAGACGTGCATGGCGGTGGCGACCGACTCGAACGGCGTGTTGAGGAAGTTGCCGCCGAGCGCGTCCTGCGGCGCGAAGCCGATGGAGTGGACGACGCCGTCGAGGCCGCCGAGCTCCTCGCCGACGACGTCGGCCAGGCGCGCGAGGTGCTCGTCGTTGGTGACGTCGAGCTCGATGACCTTGGTGGGCTTCGGGAGCTTCTTGGCGATGCGCTCGGTCAGCGTGGGCCGCGGGAACGCGGTCAGGATGATCTCGGCGCCCTGCTCCTGGGCCAGTTTGGCGGCGTGGAAGGCGATGGAGGACTCCGTCAGCACACCGGTGATCAGGATGCGCTTGCCCTCGAGAATTCCGCTCATGGTGATCAGTGACCCATTCCCAGTCCGCCGTCAACAGGGATGACGGCTCCAGTGATGTACGAGGCGTCGTCCGAGGCGAGGAACCGCACCGTCGCGGCGACCTCCTCCGGCTGCGCGTACCGGCCGAGCGGGACCTGCGCCACGATGTTCGCGCGCTGCTCGTCAGTGAGCGCCTTGGTCATGTCGGTGTCGACGAAACCGGGCGCGACGACGTTGAAGGTGAGGTTGCGCGAGCCCAGCTCACGGGCGAGGGAGCGCGCGAAGCCGACGAGGGCCGCCTTCGAGGCGGCGTAGTTCGCCTGGCCGGGGCCGCCGTACAGCCCGACGACCGACGAGATCAGCACGACGCGGCCCTTCTTGGCGCGCAGCATGCCGCGGTTGGCGCGCTTGACGACGCGGAAGGTGCCGGTGAGGTTGGTGTCGATGACCGAGGTGAAGTCGTCCTCGGACATGCGCATCAGGAGCTGGTCCTTGGTGATGCCGGCGTTGGCGACCAGGACCTCGACCGGGCCGTGCTCGGCCTCGATCTCCTTGTAGGCCTGCTCCACCTGCTCGGTGTCGGTGATGTCGCACTTGACGGCCAGGCAGCCCAATTCCGTCAGGGCGGCCGGCGGCTCACCCGAACGGTACGTGATGGCGACCTTGTCGCCGGCATCGGCGAATGCGCGGGCGATGGCGAGGCCGATGCCCCGGTTGCCTCCGGTGACGAGAACCGAGCGGCTCAACGGATCACCCTTTCCATAGGGGTCTGACACACCCGCCCGAACACCTGGATGACCGGCGGCTTCCCTCGAAAACCTATCGGTCCGGCCGCGTCGGGGGACATTCGGGCACCGACAGTGGCGCACCCTGCCGTCTGTTGGATCCCTACAGTCGCCACACTCGTCGTACCGGAGTCGGTCCGCCGTGCGATCACCCATGGGGGCAGGCCGGCTCCCTCGGTTCACTGGAGGGCGGGGTTCCCGCAGCACTTCTTGTACTTGCGCGCCGATCCGCACCAGCAGGGGCCGTTGCGAAGCGGGGGCCAGTCCGTCACCTGCCCCGTACGGGCGAGTTCGGCGGCGTACGCGGACCGGGTGGCCGGCACATCGGGCGATCCGCCGTCTCCCGCCGCGTACGTCTCCAGGCCGCGCACCGAGGCACGGCCGACCGCGAGGTGCGTGGCTCCCTCCCCGGAGAGCTCCCGGAGCGTGTCCTCGACCCGCCGCCGATGCTCGCCGTGCTCGCTGCCGTACGCTTCCGCGGCCTTCGGCCAGTGTCCCCGCAACCGGGCGAACTCCTCCGGAGGCCAGTACAGGACGCAGGTACTGCGCAGGCCACGTGTCTGGCGGCGCCCGCCCGTCAATCCGTCCGTCAATGCCGCGATCTCGGCTTCCAGCAGCTCCGGGGCGCCCTCCGCCGTCCGCTTGAGCAGCAGAGGGTCGTGCATCTCGTCCAGCGGACGTACATGGCCGAGGAAGGGGGCCGCGCGCCGTTCGTGCAGTACGTCGGCCACCTGGTCCCAGTCGTCGTGCGGCTCGCCGAGCAGCCGCCGCACCCGGTGCCGGCCGATGACAAGCATCTCCACGTCGAAGTGGTGCGGATCCCTTTCCACCGTGTCCGCGGTCACCGGGGTCCCCGCACCGAGGGCGTGCGTGACGCCGGCCGTGAACCACTCGGCGGCCGTGGCCGTCTCGTTCCGCGACTCGAAGCTCTCCGCGACGAAGTTCCAGGCGCCCGCGTGCCTGGGGTGGCGCCTGCGGAACGCACCCGCCGCCGCACGTGCCTCCTCGTCGCGCCCGGCGTCCCACAGCGTGTCGATCCGGTACGCGTCCACCAGGTCGGGTTCGGCAAGACCGCCGCTTCCCGGGTCCAGCAGCCGTTCGTACAGCGTGATCGCCCGGTCGTGCTCGCCCGCCTCGTTCCACGCGTCGGCGGCCTCCAGAAGGAGTTCCTCGCGGTCCTCGGGGCACTCCGCCGCCACACTCTCGCATTCCCGCGCCACCGTGGCGTCGTCGATCGTGGGCAGGGATGCGCTGGGGCGGTTCTTTCCGTTGCCGGCGCCGGTGCGGTGCTTGCTGGACATGGATCCACCGTAGTGCGGCGGGAGTTGACGCAGCCGGGCGATCAGGGCGGGATTCACCCCTCCGTCCCGCGTTCCGTCCGCGAGGCGTGTTTGACTTCGGTCTGGCGATTCGATGGTTCGAGCAGGACAGACCCGGTGGTCAGAGCGAAGGGAATCCCACCCGTGCCCCATGAAATCGATCAGTCGTTCCTGGCGCTACCCCTCAGGGCCTTGGCCGACGCCGCACTGGCACGCGCGCGTGCCCTCGGCGCCGAGCACGCCGACTTCCGGTTCGAGCGGGTGCGCAGCGCCTCGTGGCGGCTGCGGGACGCCAAGCCGGCCGGCTCGTCGGACACCACGGACCTCGGGTACGCGGTACGGGTCGTGCACGGCGGTACGTGGGGGTTCGCGTCGGGCGTGGATCTGACGATGGACGCCGCCGCCAAGGTCGCCTCGCAGGCGGTGGCGATGGCCAAGCTCTCCGCCCAGGTGATCAGCGCGGCCGGGTCGGACGAGCGAGTGGAGCTCGCCGACGAGCCCGTGCACGCCGAGAAGACGTGGATCTCGTCGTACGAGATCGATCCGTTCGCCGTGCCGGACACGGAGAAGGCGGCGCTGCTGGCGGAGTGGAGCGCGCGGCTGCTGGCGGCCGACGGGGTCAACCACGTCGACGCCTCGCTGCTCACGGTGCACGAGAACAAGTTCTATGCGGATACCGCCGGGACCGTCACCACACAGCAGCGGGTGCGGCTGCATCCGCAGCTGACCGCCGTGTCGGTGGACGAGTCGAGCGGCGAGTTCGACTCGATGCGGACCATCGCACCGCCCGTGGGGCGCGGCTGGGAGTATCTGACGGGCACCGGGTGGGACTGGGAGTCGGAGCTCACCCAGCTGCCGGAGCTGCTCGCGGAGAAGATGCGGGCGCCGAGCGTCGAGTCGGGCGTGTACGACCTGGTCGTCGACCCGTCCAACCTGTGGCTGACCATCCACGAGTCCATCGGGCACGCCACGGAACTGGACCGCGCGCTCGGCTACGAGGCCGCCTACGCCGGCACCTCCTTCGCCACCTTCGACCAGCTCGGCAAGCTGAGGTACGGCTCGCAGCAGATGAACGTCACCGGCGACCGCACCGCCGAGCACGGTCTGGCGACCGTCGGGTACGACGACGAGGGCGTCGAGGCGCAGTCCTGGGACCTGGTGAAGGACGGCACGCTGGTCGGCTACCAGCTGGACCGGCGCATCGCGCGGCTGACCGGGTTCGACCGGTCCAACGGGTGCGCGTTCGCCGACTCCCCGGGGCACGTGCCCGTGCAGCGCATGGCCAACGTGTCGCTGCAACCCGATCCGGCGGGAATGTCCACGGAGGACCTCATCGGGGGTGTCGACCGGGGCATCTACGTCGTCGGGGACCGATCCTGGTCCATCGACATGCAGAGGTACAACTTCCAGTTCACCGGGCAGCGCTTCTTCAGGATCGAGAACGGGCGGATCACCGGCCAGCTGCGGGACGTCGCCTACCAGGCCACGACCACCGACTTCTGGGGGTCCATGGCGGCCGTCGGCGGCCCCCAGACGTATGTCCTCGGCGGCGCCTTCAACTGCGGCAAGGCCCAGCCGGGCCAGGTCGCGGCCGTCTCCCACGGCTGCCCCTCCGCCCTCTTCAAGGGCGTCAACATCCTCAACACGACTCAGGAGGCCGGTCGATGAGCGCCAGCATCGGAATCGGCTGGGGGTCCGGGGGTTACCCCCCGGGAAAGCACAGTCTCAACACGACTCAGGAGGCCGGTCGATGAGCGCCCGTACGAGCAAGCCGCACGAGGTCGTCGAGCGGGCCCTCGCGCTGTCCCGGGCGGACGCGTGCGTCGTCATCGCCGACGAGTACTCCACCGCCAATCTGCGCTGGGCGGGCAACGCGCTCACCACGAACGGCGTCACGCGCGGGCGCACGCTCACCGTGATCGCGACCGTCGACGGCAAGGAGGGCACCGCCTCCGGTGTCGTGTCGCGGTCCGCCGTGACCGCGCAGGAGCTGGAGCCCCTGGTGCGGGCCGCCGAGGCCGCCGCGCGGGGCGCGGGGCCCGCCGAGGACGCGCAGCCGCTGGTCACGGGCGTGCCGGAGTCCCCCGACTTCGCGGAGGCGCCCCTGGAGACCTCCTCCGCGGTGTTCGCCGACTTCGCGCCGGCGCTCGGGGAGTCGTTCGCACGCGCGCGTGCGGGTGGGCGCGAGCTGTACGGCTTCGCCAACCACGAGCTCGTGACGACCTACCTCGGTACGTCCACGGGGCTGCGGCTGCGGCACGACCAGCCCAACGGGACGCTGGAGCTCAACGCCAAGTCACCGGACCGTACGCGCTCGGCCTGGGCCGGGCGGTCGACGCGGGACTTCAAGGACGTCGACCCGGCGGCGCTGGACGCGGAGCTGGCCGTACGCCTGGGCTGGGCGGAGCGGCGGGTGGAGCTGCCCGCGGGCCGCTACGAGACGCTGCTGCCGCCGACCGCCGTCGCCGACCTGCTGATCTACCAGATGTGGTCGGCGTCGGGCCGGGACGCGACCGAGGGACGGACGGTGTTCTCCAAGCCCGGCGGTGGCACGCGCCTCGGGGAGAAGCTGACCGACCTGCCGCTGACCCTGCGCAGCGACCCGAACGAGCCGGGCCTGGAGTCGGCGCCGTTCGTGATCGCGCACTCCTCCGGGGGTGACCAGTCGGTGTTCGACAACGGACTGCCGATCCGGGCGACCGAGTGGGTGGGCGGGGGTGAGCTGAAGCACCTCACGACCACGCGCCACAGCGCCGGTCTGACCGGGCTGCCGGTGGCACCCGCGATCGACAACCTGATCCTGGACGGCGGCGAGGACCGCTCCCTGGAGGAGATGGTCGCGGGCACCGAGCGCGGGCTGCTGCTGACCTGCCTGTGGTACATCCGCGAGGTGGACCCGGCGACGCTCCTGCTCACCGGCCTGACCCGGGACGGCGTCTACCTCGTGGAGAACGGCGAGGTGAGCGGCGAGGTGAACAACTTCCGGTTCAACGAGTCGCCGGTCGACCTGCTGGGGCGGGCGACCGAGGCCGGGCGCACGGAAAAGACGCTGCCGCGGGAGTGGGGCGACTGGTTCACTAGGGCTGCGATGCCCGCGCTGCGGGTGCCCGACTTCAATATGAGCTCTGTCAGCCAGGGCGTATAACCTCGTAGCCGGTGGTCGTTCGACCACGCAAGATCATCCAAGGAGATACGAGAACCGTGACGGACATCGTCGACGAGCTGAAGTGGCGGGGCCTGTTCGCCCTCTCCACCGACGAAGAGGCTTTGCGCAAGGCGCTCGCGGACGGTCCCGTCACGTTCTATTGCGGCTTCGACCCGACCGCGGCCAGCCTGCACGTCGGACACCTGGTGCAGGTGCTCACCATGCGCCGGCTTCAGCAGGCGGGCCTGCGCCCGCTCGCCCTGGTCGGCGGCGCGACGGGCCAGATCGGCGATCCACGCCCGACGGCCGAGCGCACGCTGAACGACCCGGAGACGGTCGCGAACTGGGTGACCCGGCTGCGCTCGCAGATCGAGCCGTTCCTGTCCTTCGAGGGTGAGAACGCCGCGGTCATGGTGAACAACCTCGACTGGACGGCCGGCCTGTCGGCCATCGAGTTCCTGCGGGACATCGGCAAGCACTTCCGCGTCAACAAGATGTTGACCAAGGACTCGGTGGCCCGGCGTCTGGAGTCCGAAGAGGGCATCAGCTACACGGAGTTCAGCTACCAGCTGCTCCAGGGCATGGACTTCCTGGAGCTGTACCGGCGGTACGGCTGCACCCTCCAGCAGGGCGGCAGCGACCAGTGGGGCAACCTCACGGCGGGTCTGGATCTGATCCACAAGCTGGAGCCGCACGCGAACGTGCACGCGCTGGCGACGCCCCTGATGGTCAAGGCGGACGGCACCAAGTTCGGCAAGACCGAGGGCGGCGCCGTCTGGCTCGACCCCGAGATGACGACGCCGTACGCGTTCTACCAGTTCTGGCTGAACGTGGACGATCGGGACATCTCGACGTACATGCGGATCCTGTCCTTCAAGTCCCGCGAGGAACTCGAGGAGCTGGAGAGGCAGACCGAGGAGCGTCCGCAGGCCCGCGCCGCGCAGCGTGCGCTGGCCGAGGAGCTGACGACGCTGGTGCACGGCGCCGACCAGACGGCCGCCGTGATCGCCGCTTCCAGGGCGCTCTTCGGCCAGGGCGAGCTGGCGGACCTCGACGAGAAGACGCTGGCCGCGGCGCTCTTTGAGGTGCCGCACATCCAGGTCGCCGAGCTGGGTCTCGTCGTGGACCTCTTCGCCGAGGTCGGCCTGGTGGCGAGCAAGTCGGCGGCACGCCGCACGGTCAAGGAGGGCGGTGCCTACGTGAACAACGCGAAGGTCACCACCGAGGACGCGGTCCCCGCCCAGGAGGACCTCATCCACGGCCGCTGGCTGGTGCTGCGCCGGGGCAAGAAGAACCTGGCGGCGGTCGAGGTCAAGGCCGGCTGAGCCGACACGGACAGGACGAAGGGGTGGCTTCCCGGACGGGGAGCCACCCCTTCGCCGTGCGTGGCCTCAGACTCGGTGCTTCTTGTGCCCCCACAGGGCCATGTACGCCATGTCACCGAGGAACACGATGATGATCGCGGCCACGAGCTGGAACACGTGCCGGCTCCAGTCGATGCCCCGGGTCTCGGCCACCCCGAGGCCGCGGGCCACGGCATTGCCGACGATGGCGCCGAGGATGCCGAAGATGGTGGTCAGCCAGAGGGGGCTGTGCTGCTTGCCCGGGATGATCGCCTTGGCGATCAGACCCAGCACGAATCCCACGATGATGGCCCACAACCAGCCCATGACTGCCTCCTCGTACGGCTTGACGCGAGCAGTACGGTCAGTGTCCGTCCGCTCGCCGTACGGCGCATGTCGGGTACGGCAGTACGTGCGAGGGCGCATGTCGTTCGCCCGGGCAGGAGGTGCCCCGGTCTCGAAGGCGGCGGAGCCGCGGCGTAACGTTGAAGCTGTTCGGGGCCCGGTTTCCCGGCCGGGTGCCGACCGGGCGCGGGCCAGGGGAGTCCGATACGGGTGGATGGTGGAATGTGATGCGGAAGCAGCGCGGCGGCGGCAACGTCCAGGTGTTCCGGATCACCGGAGCCCGGCAGGGCCTCCAGGATGACGTCCGCGGCCGGCAGCGCCGGTACGTCATCTCGATGACGATCCGTACGCTGTCGGTGATCCTCGCGGCCACCCTGTGGAACGTGGAACGGCACGTCGCGATCGTGGCCCTGGTCCTGGGCGCCGCTCTCCCCTACATCGCGGTGGTCGTCGCCAACGCCGGGCGGGAGAACGCGCCGTCGCTCCCGACGACGTTCGTGACCGTGCCGACGCCGCCGATGATCGAGCCGCCGCGGGCGGAGGGCGACGACGCGGAATCCGTCCCGGAAGACGTCGCGGGCGAGCAGGCTGAGCGCAGACCATGAGCAGGCCATGAGCAGCCTGTGCGCCAAGCTCAAGAAAAGCTCAGATCAATCCTGTTGTTCCGGCTCCCGGCGACCGGTCACCCGTGACATACTTCGTACGCGCTCCGCATCCCCCGTCGGAGCGACAGACCGACGCCGGGCAGCTCCCCCCGTGGCTGCTCGGCGTCGCCTTGTTTGCGCAAACCGTGAGATGAATCCGTGAGTGACGAGACACCTGTCTGTTCCGCCAAGGGCTGCCGTGCCGACGCCGTGTGGGTGCTGGCGTGGAACAACCCGAAGCTCCACACGCCGGAGCGGCGCAAGACGTGGCTCGCCTGCGAGGAGCATCGCGAGCACCTGTCGCAGTTCCTCGGGGTGCGGGGTTTCCTGAAGGACGTGGTGAAGTTCGCGGAGTGGGAGGCGCCCGAGGGCGCCTGACCTTCCGGTCACCCTCCGATCGCGGACATCGGGCGCTCCGGCTGCAGGAACGACGGGTCGTCCAGCCCCGAGCCCGCCTTCTTGCCCCACATCGCCAGCCGCCAGATACGGGCGATCTCCTCGTCCGGGGCGTCGCTGCGCAGTGCGGCGCGCAGGTCCGTCTCCTCGGTGGCGAACAGACAGGTGCGGATCTGGCCGTCGGCCGTGAGGCGGGTGCGGTCGCAGGCCGCGCAGAACGGCCGGGTGACGGAGGCGATGACGCCGACGCGCTGCGGTCCGCCGTCGACGATCCAGCGCTCGGCCGGGGCCGAGCCGCGCTCGTCGGAACCCTCGGCGGTCAGCTCGAAGCGGGTGCGCAGGGAGGCGAGGATGTCATCCGCGGTCACCATGCCCTCGCGCTTCCAGCCGTGCTGGGCGTCCAGGGGCATCTGCTCGATGAAACGCAGTTCGTAGTCGTGCTCCACCGCCCAGGCCAGCAGGTCCGGGGCCTCGTCGTCGTTCAGGCCCGGCATCAGGACCGAGTTCACCTTGACCGGGGTCAGGCCCGCCTCGCGGGCGGCTTCGAGGCCCGCGATGACGTCCTTGTGGCGGTCCCGGCGGGTGAGGGTCTTGAAGACGTCGGGGCGGAGGGTGTCCAGCGAGACGTTCACCCGGTCCAGGCCCGCGGCCTTCAGGGCCTCGGCCGTGCGCTTGAGGCCGATGCCGTTGGTGGTGAGGGACATCTGGGGGCGGGGGGCCAGGGCCGCGACCCGCTCGACGATGCCGACCAGTCCGGGGCGCAGCAGGGGCTCACCGCCGGTGAAGCGAACCTCCTCGATGCCCAGAGAGGTGACCGCGATGTCTATCAGGCGGACGATCTCGTCGTCCGTGAGGAGGTCGGGCTTGGCCAGCCACTGCAGGCCCTCCTCGGGCATGCAGTAGGTGCACCGCAGATTGCACCGGTCGGTCAGCGAGACTCTCAGGTCGGTGGCCACCCGGCCGTAGGTGTCGATGAGCACGTGGGCCCCCTCCCTCGTCGCGGATTCCATCTTCGTTCCGTCACCTGCGAGCCTACGTGACGTCACGGACAACGACAGTTGCCGATCCCACGAGGTAGGACGCGGCCGCGTCGTAGGACCCTACGATCCCTGCGACGCGGCCGCGGACGGGGAACGCTCAGTGCGCTCCGGTGCCGGTCAGTGACCGCACCTCGAGCTCGGCGTACTTGCCGGTGTCGGGCTCCTCCTTGGACAGCAGGGTGCCGACGACGCCCAGCAGGAAGCCGACCGGGATCGAGATGATGCCCGGGTTCTCCAGCGGGAACCAGTGGAAGTCGACGTCCGGGAACATCGACGTGGGCTTGCCCGAGACCACCGGCGAGAACAGCACCAGACCGACCGCCGTGACCAGGCCGCCGTAGATCGACCACAGTGCGCCGGCGGTGGTGAACCGCTTCCAGAAGAGGCTGTAGAGGATGGTCGGCAGGTTGGCCGAGGCGGCGACCGCGAACGCGAGGGCGACCAGGCCGGCGACGTTCAGGTCGCGGGCGAGGGCGCCGAGCGCGATGGAGACGGCGCCGATGCCCACCGTCGCCCAGCGGGCCGCACCGATCTCCTGCTTCTCGGTGGCGGTGCCCTTCTTGATGACGTTGGCGTAGATGTCATGGGCGAAGGAGGAGGACGAGGCCAGGGTCAGGCCCGCGACGACCGCGAGGATCGTGGCGAAGGCGACCGCCGAGATGGTGGCCAGCAGGATCGCGCCCCAGTTGGAGTCGACCCCGCCGAGATGGAGGGCCAGCAGCGGGGCCGCGGTGTTGCCCGCCTTGTTGGAGGCGATGATCTCATCCGGCTTGATCAGCGCGGCGGCGCCGAAGCCGAGAGCGAGAGTCATCAGGTAGAAGGCGCCGATCAGGCCGATCGCCCAGATCACGGACTTCCGCGCGGCCTTGGCGGTGGGCACGGTGTAGAAGCGGATCAGGATGTGCGGCAGCCCCGCGGTGCCGAGGACCAGGGCGATGCCGAGCGAGATGAAGTCCAGCTTGGTCGTGGACGTGGCGCCGTACTTCAGGCCCGGCTCCAGGAAGGCCGAGCCCTTACCGCTGTTGTCGGCGGCCGAACCCAGCAGGTCGGAGATGTTGAAGTCGAACTTCAGCAGCACCAGGAAGGTCAGCAGCAGGGCGCCGATGATCAGCAGCACCGCCTTGACCATCTGGACCCAGGTGGTGCCCTTCATGCCGCCGATGGTGACGTACACGATCATCAGGACGCCGACCAGGGCGACGATGCCGACCTTGCCGCCGTCGCTGGTGATGCCGAGCAGCAGCGAGACCAGGACGCCGGCGCCCGCCATCTGGGCCAGCAGATAGAAGATCGACACGACGATCGTGGAGGTGCCGGCCGCCGTACGGACGGGGCGCTGGCGCATGCGGTACGCCAGTACGTCGCCCATCGTGTAGCGGCCGGAGTTGCGCAGCGGCTCCGCGACCAGGAGCAGGGCGACCAGCCAGGCGACCAGGAAGCCGATGGAGTAGAGGAAGCCGTCGTAGCCGAAGAGGGCGATGGCGCCCGCGATGCCGAGGAAGGACGCGGCGGACATGTAGTCGCCGGAGACGGCGAGTCCGTTCTGGAAGCCGGTGAACTGCCGTCCGCCGGCGTAGAAGTCGGCGGCGTCCTTGGTCTGGCGGCCCGCCCAGACGGTGATGACGAGGGTCGCGGCGACGAAGACCGCGAACAGGGTGATGATCAGCGTCCGGTGCTCGCTCGCCTCGCCGGCGGCGAGCAGGGTGTGCTGCGCGGGGCTCATGCTCCGCCCTCCATCCGGGACTTGATGGCGTCGGCCTTCGGGTCGAGCTTGGCGGCGGCGTGCCGCGCGTACCACCAGGCGATGAGGAACGTGGTGAGGAACTGGGCGAGGCCCAGGACGAGGGCGACGTTGATGTTGCCGAACAGCTTGGTGCCCATGAAGTCGCCCGCGTAGTTCGACAGCAGGACGTACAGCAGGTACCAGGCGATGAAGGCGACGGTCAGCGGGAAGGCGAAGGACCGGTAGGAGCGGCGCAGTTCACCGAATTCGGCGCTCTCCTGCACCGCGACGAACTCCTCTGTGGAGGGGAGCCGGTGTTCTGTTTTCGAAGGGGGCGGTGCGTCGGTGGCCACGGAGTCTCCTCGCGTTGCGGGTGCGGTGACGACGGTGAACGAGGGGGGCGGGCGGGCGGTCACCCTCCCGTTCCCTGTTCAGGCTCACGGCGCCCGGCGAGGCGCGGTTCAACTCGGCGCGGTTCTTTCGGAAGTCATCTCCGTAAGTCATTGCTGGCCAGAGAGTTCGGAAGATAGCTTCACTCTGCACCACCCGTCATGTACCTGCCCGAGCACCATCCGTGTCCGGGCCGGATTTGTTTCCGGATGATGTGGAGATCCCATGGCTCATCTGCGTTCCAGACGCCGTCTCGCCCTCGCCGTGCCCGTCGTGCTGTCCTTGACCGCCTCGCTCGGTTTCCTGCCGGCCGCGGCATCGGCCGCACCTCGCGTGGAGTCCGCGGCACAGGCGGCCGACGCGGGGACCTTCGCGTACGTCGTCAACACCAAGCTGGACCACCGTACGATCGAGTCGGTCGAGAAGGCGGTCGTCGCGGCCGGCGGCACCGTCGTCGTGACGTACGACGAGATAGGCGTGATCGTCGCCCACTCCGCGAACCCCGGCTTCGCCGCGCAGATACGCACGGTGCGCGGCGTGCAGTCGGCCGGTGCCACGCGTACCTCGGCGGTCACCGCCGCGGGCACGACGGACGAGGGCGCGGTCCAGTACCTGTCCAAGGCCGAGGCCGCGAAGGTCGCCGCGCAGAGCACGGCTTCCGGCCAGGAGCCCCTTGAGGCCGACCAGTGGGACCTGCGCGCGATAGGCGCCGACAAGGCCGCGACGATCAACCCGGGCAGCAAGAAGGTGACCGTCGCCGTGATCGACACCGGCGTCGACGACACCCATCCCGACATCGCCCCGAACTTCTCCGCCTCGCAGTCCGCGAACTGCGTGAGCGGCAAGGCGGACACGACGTACGGCTCCTGGCGGCCGGTGGACGCCGAGCACTACCACGGCACGCACGTGGCGGGTGAGATCGCCGCGGCCCGCAACGGTATCGGCGTCGCGGGCGTCGCCCCCGGCGTGAAGGTCGCGAGCATCACGGTGGCCCAGCCGGACGCGAACAGCCTGTTCTTCCCCGAGAGCGTGGTGTGCGCCTTCGTCTTCGCCGCCGATCACGGCGTGGAGATCACCAACAACAGCTATTACGTGGACCCGTGGCTGTACAACTGCACGGACGACCCCGACCAGAAGGCCATCGTCGACGCGGTCAACAGGGCGCAGCTGTACGCCCAGAAGAAGGGCACCCTCAACGTCGCCTCGGCGGGCAACTCCAACGACGACCTCGACTCGGACGCCCTCGTCGACGACTCCAGCCCCGACGACTCGACCGCCGTGACCCGGACGGTCGACCCGCACGAGTGCTTCGACATACCGACCCAGCTGCCGGGTGTCGTCACCGTGAGCGCGACCGGCGTCAAGGGCACCAAGTCGTACTACTCCAGCTACGGTCAGGGTGTCGTCGACGTGGCGGGCCCGGGCGGCGACAAGTACCAGGTCCCGGGCACCCCCTCGCAGAACGGCCGCATCCTGTCCACGCTGCCGAACAACGGGTACGGCTACCTCCAGGGCACCTCGATGGCCTCCCCGCACGTCGCCGCGGTCGCCGCGCTGCTGAAGTCGACCCACCCGAACGCGACCCCGGCCCAGCTCCAGGCGCTGCTCAAGGCCCAGGCGGACAACCCGGGCTGCCCGACCGGCCCGTACGACGGGGACGGCGACGGGGTCGTGGACGCGACCTGCGTGGGCGGCAAGCGCGTCAACGGCTTCTACGGCTTCGGCATCGTCAACGCGCTGCGCGCGGTGAAGTAGCCGGCAAGGAGCACGCAGAAGGTCGGGCCGGGCGGTCGAACCGCCCGGCCCTTCTGCTGCCCCTGTGCCCCTGCTCAATATGTTGATCCAGTACATACTGCATAGTGCAGTCATGACTGGAATCAAGTTTGTCTGGTCCGCGCTGGACGGCGATCCCGCCCTCCTCACGCGCGTGTCGACGGTCGTACGGCGTGGAGCGCTCGAAGCACGTCTTCCGGTGCGGGAGTTGGCGCGGGCTTGCGTGGGCACGTGCGCGCTGGCCGCCGCCGAGCTCGGGGCGCGGCGGGCCGGGCTGCCGGAGGTGCCCGGGGTCCACGTGGACGACGGGGCCGTGGCCGCCGCCTTCGTCAGCGAGCGGCATCTGCTGGTCGACGGGCGGGCGCCCGTCAACTTCGCACCGCTGTCGCGGTTCTGGCGGACCGCCGACGGATGGGTGCGCACGCACGCCAACTATCCGCACCACCGGGCCCGGCTGCTGGGCGCGTTGGGGCTCGCTGAGGGCGCGACGGTGGACGACGTGGCCGGCCGGCTCGCCGAGCGGTCCGCCCTGGAGGTCGAGGACACGGTGTACGGCGCGGGGGGCCTCGCGGTCGCGCTGCGCACGGCGAAGGAGTGGGCCGGACACCCGCAGGCGGTCGCGGTGGCCCGGCGGCCGCTGGTGGAACGCGGGCGGCTGGACGCCGCGCACACGCGCGTGCTCACTCCGGTCGACGGCGGTCCGCTGCTGCCGGCCGCCGGGCTGCGCGTCCTCGACCTCACCCGGGTGATCGCCGGTCCGGTCGCCACCCGGACGCTCGGCCTGCTGGGCGCGGACGTCCTGCGCGTCGACGCCCCGCAGCTCCCCGAACTCCCCGACCAGCACGCCGACACGGGCTTCGGGAAGCGGTCGGCGGCGCTGGACCTGGTGGCCGACCGACGTGCCTTCGAGGAGCTGCTCGCGGCGGCGGACGTCGTCGTCACCGGGTACCGGCCGGGCGCCCTGGACCGGTTCGGCCTCTCCCCCGAGGCGCTGGCCGAGCGCAGGCCCGGGCTGGTCGTGGCACAGCTGTCTGCCTGGGGTGCGTACGGGCCGTGGGGCGAGCGGCGCGGCTTCGACAGCCTGGTGCAGGTCGCCACCGGCATCGCGGCCGTCGAGGGCTCGCCGGAGCAGCCAGGCGCGCTGCCCGCGCAGGCCCTCGACCACGGCACGGGCTATCTGCTGGCCGCCGCGGTGCTGCGGGCGCTCACCGAGCAGTCGTACGAGGGAGGCAGCCGGTTCGTACGGCTGGCGCTGGCGCGGACAGCGGCCTGGCTGACGGGCGGAATCTCGGACGGGATCGCGGACGGGATCGAGCCGGGGCCGTCGGGCGAGGTGCCGTACGACGGGCCGCGGCCCTGGCTGGCCGAGGCCGACGGCGGGATCGGACGGCTGCGGTACGCCCTGTCGCCGGTGTCGTTCGCGGGCGGACCGGCCGACTGGGTGCGGCCGCCGGGGCCCTGGGGCGGGGACGCGGCGCGCTGGCTCTGAGCCGGCGGACGGCCGGAATCGCATCGATGGGCGGAATGCCGTTCTCTCAGTTGTTTCCCTGGAGTTGCCCCGTTCTGCGACGGGTGGTGAAGATCCTGAGGTGACCCTGATACGACCGACCGAGGTTCCCGAGGCGAGTGGCCCCGAACGGCGGCGTCCCGGTACGGGCCGGGCCGTCGGCGTTCTGGTGCTGGTGGCGCTCGGCGCCCTGATACCCCTGCTCGGGCCGTCCACCGCGCTGCACGGCACCGGAGAGGCCGCCGCTCCGGGCGCCGGTGGCATCGCGCTGCTGCGGACGGTGCTGTTCGCGGCGCTGTGCGTCCCCGTCGGCGAACTCTTCATCGACCACCTGGCCGGGCGGGTGCCCGGCGCTCCCTCCGACCGGCCGCGAAGATGGGCCCCGTACGCGGCCGCCGCCGGTTTTGTCGCGGCGCTGGGGCTCGCCTCGGTCGTCGCCACTGGCAACCTGGTACCGCACGGCCTCGCCGAGATCGATGTCGGCGGCCTCTACCGGTCGCGCGACGGCCGGCTGGCGCTGCTGGAGGTCAACGCCTTCGCGGTGGCGGGCCTGTGCGCGCTGTCCCGCCGACCGGTCACCCGGGTGTGGCCCCTGGCCGCCGTGGTCGTCTCGGAGGCGCTGCGCGCGCATCCCCCGACCGAACACAGCCCGCTGACCGGCTCCGCGCTGACGCTCGTGCACCTGACCTGTGCCGCGCTGTGGACGGGCGGTCTGCTGCGCGTGCTGCGCACGCTGGGGCAGTGGCCCACATGCGCCGCGGGCACGGCCCTGTTGGGCCTCTACGCGCGCGTGGCGACCGTACTGCTGGCCGCGATCACCGCGTCGGGGATATGGAGCTCGCTGCGCCGGATGCCGGCGGACACGATCCTGGACCAGCTGACGACGACCGCCTACGGGCGCACCCTGCTCGCCAAGGTGCTCCTCGTGGCCGCCGTCGCCCTGCTGGCCCTGAGTGCGCGGACCCGGCTGCGCCGCGCGGCCGACCCGCTGACCGCCTGCTCCCCCGCACGGGTGGAGGTCGTCGCGCTGGGGGTGGTGGTCGCGGTGTCGGGGGTGCTGACGGCGCTGCCGCTGCCGATCCGCTGGCGGTGATCAGCCGTTCTGGCGGTGATCAGCCGTTGGTGACGAGCACCTTGAGAGCGGTGCGCTCGTCCATCGCCCGGTAGCCGTCGGGGACGCCCTCGATGTCGACGGTCAGGTCGAAGACGGGGGACGGGTCGATGGTGCCGTCGAGGACGTCGGGCAGCAGATCGGGGATGTAGGCGCGGACCGGCGCGACGCCGCCGCGCAGGGCGATGTTCCGGTCGAACATGACGCCGAGGTCGAGGCCGGTGCCGCTGCCGTGCGGCACGCCGACGAAGCCGACGGCACCGCCGTCGCGGGCGATGTTCACGGCCGTCCGCATCGACTGCTCGGTGCCGACCGCCTCGACGACCGAGTGCGCGCCCTGCCCGCGGGTGAGCTCGCGGACGGCCTCCACAGCCGCGTCCCCGCGCTCGGCGACGACGTCGGTGGCGCCGAAGCGGCGCGCGATGTCGGTGCGGACCTCGTGGCGGCCGAGGGCGATGATCCGCTCGGCGCCGAGCCGCTTGGCGGCCAGCACCGCGCACAGGCCGACGGCCCCGTCACCGACGACGGCGACCGTGGCACCGGGGCGGGCGCCCGCGCCGAGGGCGGCGTGATGGCCGGTGCCGAGCACGTCGGAGAGGGTCAGCAGGGCGGTCAGCAGGTGGTCGTCGGAGGCCGCGTCCTTGGGCAGCCGCACGAGGGTGCCGTCGGCGAAGGGGACACGCACGGCCTCGCCCTGGCCGCCGTCGTGGCCGACGGAACCCCAGAAGCCGCCGTGCTCGCAGGACGTCGTCAGTCCCTCGCGGCAGTAGTCGCAGACACCGTCGGACCACATGAAGGGCGCGACGACGAGGTCACCGCGCCGGACACCGCTCACCTCGCTGCCGGCCTCCTCGACCACGCCGAGGAACTCGTGCCCGATCCGCTGCCCCGGCTGCCGGGCCGCCTCGCCGCGGTACGCCCACAGGTCGCTGCCGCAGATGCAGGCGCGCAGCACCCGGACCACGGCGTCGGTGGGCAGCTGCACCACGGGCTCGGGCACGTCCTCCACGCGCATGTCGTAGGGGGCGTGAATGGTGGTGGCGCGCATAACGAGGGTCCTTCTCGTGCATTCTGTGCTGTACGGGTGCGCTCAGGGGGTGGTGGAGCGCACTTCACCGTACGCCGCTGTCGGCGCCCGCCGCTCGTCGAGGGTGCCCCGGACCAGCAGGAACTGCGCGGCGGCATAGGTGAGCATGATCCAGAAGGCGGGCCTCGGCAGCTGCGGCCAGTCGGCGACGCCGGTCGCGATGAGGGTGTCGGAGACCATGAAAAGCGCGCCGCCGAGCCCGGCGACAAGGCCGAGCCGGGTGGCCGCCGAGTACGCCATGGCCATGAGCAGGGTGCTGTAGACGACCAGGGGCAGACGCAGGTCCGCGGGCAGGTCCGGCCACAGCAGGGCGACGGTGGTGACGAGGGCGGCGGCGTAGCCGGGCAGGAGGAGAGCGGCACGCGCGCGTGGGGGGCCGGTCCTGCGGAACAGGGCGAGGTAGCAGACGTGCCCGGTCGCGAAGGAGGCCATCCCGGCGAGGAAGGCGGGGTCTGCGTCGGACAGGAGCAGGATGTCGCCGCCCCAGCCGAAGAGGAGGGCGGCGACGAGGAGGCGGGGCGCGCCGCGCAGGCCCGCGTAGCCGGCGAGGAGCGGCATCAGCAGGGTCTTGGCCACGGTGTGCCCGGTGCCCGCACCGGCCAGGAGGAAGCCCAGGTCGAGGGCTGTGGCCAGGGCGAAGGCGGCGAGGAGGACGCGGGACGCTCTCACGCGGCTGTGGTCTCCTCGACAGGAGCGGCGGCAGGGGGCGTCGGCTGCCAGCCCGGCCCCCGGAACACCCGCCCGGCACGCTCACGCCACCCGTGCGCCGCCCTCAGGTCCTTGGCGATGGCGACGTACTCGTGGGTGGCGACCTTCAGCGGGTTGTACGTGGCGATGTTCTTCGTCAACCCGAACACCGGCCGCTCGGTCTCCGGCACGAACGACCCGAACAGCCGGTCCCAGACGATCAGGATCCCGCCGAAGTTGCGGTCGAGGTAGCCGCCTTGGGAAGCGTGGTGCACCCGGTGGTGGGACGGAGTGTTGAACACGAACTCGAACCAGCGGGGCATCCTGTCGATCCGCTCCGTGTGGATCCAGAACTGGTAGACGAGGTTCGCGGAGGAGCAGAACGCGAGCGCGGCGGGGTGCACACCGGCGACGACGAGGGGGACGTAGAACGGCCAGACGGTCAGCGTGGTCCAGGGCTGGCGCAGGGCGGTGGTGAGATTGAACTTCCGGCTGGAGTGGTGGACGACGTGGCAGGCCCACAGGATGCGGACGACGTGGTGGCCGCGGTGGGACCAGTAGGAGAAGAAGTCCTGCGCGAGCAGCATCAGCGGGACCGTCCACCACAGGACGGGCACGCGCAGGGGTGTCAGCTCGTAGACCGCCGTGTAGACGGCGACGATCGGGATCTTCCAGACGAAGTCGAAGACGAGACTCCCGAGCCCCATGCCGACGCTCGTCGCGGCGTCCTTGGCCTCGTATCCCGCCGCGTCCTCGTCGGGATGGATGCGGACGCTGATCACCTCGATCACGGTGAGCAGCACGAAGGCGGGTATCGACCACAGCACGACATCGGGCAGGTTCGGCATGGAGGCACCGTAGAACCGCTGGTCGTCCGGGGCCAGATGTGGTTACCGACAAGTATTACCGGCGGTACGTCGACCCTCACACCCCCGCCGCCCCCAACAACGTCCCGACCGCATACGTGACCCCCATGGCCACCGCCCCGCCCGCCACGTTCCGCAGCACCGCGCGCGCCGGTGCCGCCGCGCCCAGCCGGGCGCTGGTCCAGCCGGTGAGGACGAGGGCGGCCAGCACGGACCCGACGGTGACCGGCAGGCGCCAGTCCGCCGGGGGCAGGACGATGGCCAGCAGCGGCAGCAGCGCGCCCACCGTGAACGCCCCGAAGCTCGCCCAGGCCGCGTGCCAGGGATTGGCGAGGTCCTCGGGGTCGATGCCGAGCTCCACGCGCGCGTGGGCCCTCAGCGCGTCCCGTTCCGTCAGCTGCTGCGCCGCCTCCCGCGCCACGTCCCGCGAAAGCCCGCGCTCCTGAAGCAGCTCGGTGAGCTCCTCCAGCTCGGCCTCGGGCTGTTCCCTCAGTTCCCGTTTCTCCAGGGCCAGCGCCGCCTTCTCGGAGTCCCGTTGTGTCGACACCGACACGTACTCCCCCACGGCCATCGACAGCGAACCGGCGAGCAGGCCGGCCAGGCCCGCCGTCAGCAGCGCCGAGCGGTCCTCCGTGGCGCCGGCCACGCCGACGACGAGCCCCGCGGTGGACACGATGCCGTCATTGGCGCCGAGGACCGCGGCGCGCAGCCAGTTGAGCCGCGAACCCAGTGCGCCGCCGTGGGCCTCGTCGTGCGTCGGTTCTGTCACACGGGGAGGATTCCATCCGCGGCGTCACCAGCCCCGTACCGACGCTCCAGACCCGTACCGACGCTGCCGACGCACACACCGGGCTCGTCGCGTTCTCGGGGGAGAGCATGTTCGCCGAGGCAGTCGGCGAACGTCTTCGCCGAGCCTTCCAATTGACCTGTGATCATTGAGAGTTGCCCGAACGGACGCGTAGGCTGCGCGGGCCCCCGATGGGAGACACCCCGCGACGAGCGCCGAGGCCATGAGCCCCCTGCTCGCCGCCCTGGGCGGGAAAGCAGCACAGAAAGCGTGAACCACCATGCCTGACACGGCCCTCACCCGCCGGCCCACCGCGGTCGTCATAGGCGCGAGCGCCGCCGGTCTCTTCGCGGCGGCGGCGCTCGCCGAGTTCGCCGACGTCACCCTCGTCGAACGGGACGTGCTGCCCGAGGGGCCCGAGCCGCGTCGCGGTGTCCCCCAGGCCCGGCACGCGCACCTCGTGTGGAGCGGCGGCGTGCTCGCCTTCGACGAGCTGCTGCCCGGCCTCGTCGGCGAGGTCGTGGCCGGCGGCGGCCGTCTCGTCCACATCATGGGCGACATGGTCTCCCGGGCTCCCAACGAGGTCTGGTTCCGCCGTTTCCCGACCACCCACCACCGCAACCTGGTGTGCTCCCGAGACCTGCTCGACTCCGTGATCCGCGCCCGCGTCCTGGCCGACGCGCGCATCACACTCCGTCAGGGCACCACCGCACTCGCCCTGGAGGGCGACGCCACCCGGGTCACCGGCGCCCGGGTGCGTACCGGCGACGAGGAGCTCACCCTCACCGCCGACCTGGTCGTCGACGCCTCCGGCCGCGGCTCCCGCGCGCCCGGCTGGCTGACGGACCTGGGCCTGCCGGGCGTCACGGAACGCGAGGTCGACGCCGGCGTCGCCTACGCCACCCGCGTCTACGCGGCGCCGGGCACCACCAAGGACATCGGCTTCCCGCTCGTCAACGTGCAGGCCAATCCCGCCAAGGCCCCGGGCCGGGGCGGCATCGTCCTGCCCGTCGAGGGCGACCGGTGGATCGTCACCCTCTCCGGCACCCGCGGCGGCGAGCCCACCGCCGACGCGGACGCCTTCGCGGACTTCGCGCTCAGCCTCGGCGACCCCGTCATAGGCGAGCTGATCAAGGACGCCGAGCCGCTCGGCGACATCGCCACCACCCGCAGCACCGCCAACCACCGCCGCTACTACGAGAAGGCGAAGCGCTGGCCGGACGGCTTCACCGTCCTCGGCGACGCCGTCGCCGCCTACAACCCCGTCTACGGCCACGGCCTCACCGTCGCCGCCCAGTGCGCCCTCGCCCTGCGTACCGTCCTGCGCTCCGCCTCCCTCACGGCCCCTGGCACCGCGCGCCGCCTCCAGCGCGCCGCGGCCCGGCCGGTCGCCGCCGCCTGGGACCTGGCGGTCGGCCAGGACGCCTTCTACCCCGGCGCCGCCACGACCCAGCCCACGGCCCTGGAGCGGTTCCTCGCCCGTTTCGTCGACCGGGCCGTCGAGACCGGCGCCCGCAATCCGCGCGCCCTCGGCGCGCTGCTCGACGTGATGAGCCTGGAGAAGCCGGCCACCCGCCTCTTCTCGCCCGACATGCTCGTCCCCATGCTCCTCGGCCCGAAGCAGCCGCACCTGCAGGCGCCGCCGCTGAGCGAGGCCGAGCGCGAGTCCGCCGCTTCCTGACCGGGACCGCCCGATGCCGGGACACGCGCACCACGCTGTCAGCAGTGGCCCGTATCCTCATTGACCATGCTCGAAGACCGCACGACCGCAGCGTCGTCCCCCACAACGTGGCCGACCGCGTATCCCCAGGGGTACGCGGTCGTTGACGTGGAGACCACGGGCCTGGCCCGCGACGACCGGATAATCTCCGCGGCCGTCTACCGGCTGGACGCGCGCGGCGAGGTCGAGGACCACTGGTACACGCTGGTCAACCCGGAGCGGGACCCCGGCCCGGTGTGGATCCATGGTCTGACGAGCGATGTGCTCGAAGGCGCGCCGCTCTTCCCGGACATCGCCGAGGAGTTCGCGGCGCGCCTGGCGGGCCGGGTGCTCGTCGCGCACAACGCCGTCTTCGACTGGCAGATGATCGCCCGCGAGTACGCGCGCGCGCAGCGCGAGGCCCCGGTGCGGCAGCGGCTGTGCACCATCGCGCTCTCCAAGGAACTGCGTCTGCCGCTGCCCAACCACAAGCTGGAGTCGCTGGCAGCCCACTTCGGCGTCGTGCAGCAGCGGGCGCACCACGCGCTGGACGACGCGCGCGTGCTGGCGGAGGCGTTCCGGCCGAGCCTGCGGGCCGCGGCCGCGGGCGGCGTACGGCTGCCGCTGCACGAGTGCCGGCCGCTGACCGAGTGGCAGGACCGGCCCGCGCCCCGGATCGGCCGGCAGGCGGGCAACAGTGGCTACGGCGGCTACCCGCAGGGCAGCTGGCGCCCGTCCCGCAAAAGGCCCGCATGCCCCTATCCCAACCCTGGACGGTATGAAGAGGGCAAACCGCTCAAGCAGGGCATGCGCGTCGCCTTCTCGGGTGACACGTCGGTCGACCGCGAGCTGCTGGAGGACCGTGCGACGGAGGCCGGACTGCACGTCGCCACCAGCCTGTCCCGACTGACCAGCCTGCTGGTGACCAACGACCCCGACTCGAACACGTCGAAAGTGCTCAAGGCACGGCAGTACGGAACGCCGGTCATCGACGAGGCGGCGTTCGGACAACTGCTGCGCGATGTGTCACCCGCCGGCGAGTGACCCGTACGGACGGGTGATTGCCGCGCGACTCGCCCGCCGCCCGCTCGCCCGGACGACGCGGACGGCTCACCCTGTGGCGCATGGCGAGATGCGAAGTTTGCGGCAATGACTACGGAATGACCTTCGAGGTGCACGCGCAGGGCGCGGTCCACGTCTTCGACTGCTTCTCCTGTGCGATCCACCGCATGGCCCCCATCTGCGAGCACTGCCGGGTGCAGATCATCGGCCAGGGCGTCGAGGTCGAGGGCCACTGGTACTGCGGCGGCCACTGCGCCCGCGCCGAGGGGAGGGTGGGGATCGTCGACAAGGTGTGACCCGGTACCCGGCTGACCGCTCCCCACGACCGAGTTGTACGGTCGTGGGGTGTACCGCTTCCTGATGTCCCGGCAGTGGGTGATCGTCACCCTCGTCGCCATTGCGCTCATCCCGACGATGATCGAGCTGGGCATCTGGCAGATGCACCGGTACGAGATGCGCAGCGCCCGCAACCAGCTGGTCTCCGACGCCCTGGCCGCCAAGTCGGTCCCGGTGGAGCAGCTGGCCTCCCCCGGGAATGCCGTGACCAGCGCCGAGCGGTACCGCACCGTCACCGCGACCGGCACGTTCGACACCTCTCGGGAAGTCGTCGTCAGGCGCCGCGTCAACTCCGACGACGAGGTCGGCTTCCATGTCCTCACCCCGTTCGTCCTGACGGACGGCAAGGTGCTGCTGGTCAACCGGGGCTGGATCCCCGCGAACGGAGCGCAGACCGCGTTCCCGAAGATCCCCGCACCGCCCGCCGGCCGGACCACCGTCACCGGGCGGCTGATGCCGGACGAGACGACCGCGGCGAGCGGCATCAAGAACGTCAAGGGACTGCCGGACCGGCAGATCATGCTGATCAACAGCGCGGAGGAGGCACAGCGCCTCGACGCCCAGGTGCTCGGCGGCTACATCCAGCAGACGGCACCCGAAGCGAAGGGCGACACTCCGCAGCAGATCTCCGACCCGGGCAAGGAAGACGCCCCGCTGAACTACGCCTACATGATCCAGTGGTGGCTGTTCGCCGCGGCCGTCCCGGTGGGCTGGTGGGTCCTGGTACGGCGAGAGCGCCGCGACCGGGCGGAGGCCGCGACCGGGGCAGCGGCGCCGGAGGCGGAACCGGCGACGGTGTAGGGCCGCACTGACCCACCCGGCCGCATACGCTGATTGCGCCGTCCGTCCCCTGGGAACCCGCAATCCCGTGCACCCTGCTATCGAGGACTACGCCCTCATCGGCGACGAACAGACCGCCGCGCTCGTCGGCAGGGACGGCTCCGTCGACTGGCTGTGCCTCCCCCGCTTCGACTCGGCCGCCTGCTTCGCCAAACTGCTCGGCGACAAGGACAACGGCCACTGGCGGATCGCGCCCAAGGGCGCCAAGGGCCCCTGCACGCGCCGCGCCTACCGACCCGACACCCTCGTCCTCGACACCGAGTGGGAGACGGACGAGGGCACGGTCCGCGTCACCGACCTGATGCCCCAGCGCGAGCGGGCCCCCGACCTCGTACGCATCGTGGAGGGCGTCAGCGGACGGGTCACCGTACGCAGCACCATCCGGCTCCGCTTCGACTACGGCTCGATCATTCCGTGGATGCGCCGGTCCGACGGCCACCGGATCGCCATCGCCGGCCCGGACTCGGTCTGGCTGCGCAGCGAACCCGAGGTACACACCTGGGGCGAGGACTTCGGCACGCACTCCGAATTCACCGTCGCCGAGGGCGAGAAGGTCGCGTTCGTCCTCACCTGGCACCCCTCGCACGAGCCGCGCCCGCCGCTGGTCGACCCCTACGAGGCGCTGAGCAGCAGCGTCGTCGACTGGCGGAGGTGGGCGTCCCACTGCCGCTACGACGGGCCGTACCGGGACACCGTCGTACGCTCGCTGATCACCCTCAAGGCCCTCAGCTACGCCCCCACCGGCGGCATCGTCGCCGCGGCCACCACCTCGCTGCCGGAGGATGTGGGCGGCGTACGCAACTGGGACTACCGCTACTGCTGGCTGCGCGACTCCACCCTCACCCTGGGCGTCCTGCTGTCGGCGGGCTACCACAAGGAGGCCGAGGCCTGGCGGAACTGGCTGCTGCGCGCGGTCGCGGGCGACCCGGCGGACCTCCAGATCATGTACGGCCTCGCGGGCGAGCGACGCCTGCCGGAGTTCGAGCTGCCGTGGCTGGCCGGTCACGCCGGCTCGGCGCCCGTACGGATCGGCAACGGCGCCGTGACCCAGCTCCAGCTGGACGTCTACGGCGAGGTCATGGACTCGCTGTACCTGGCCCGGCGTTCGGGTCTGTCGCCCAAGCCGCACATGTGGGCGATGCAGCGCGCCCTGCTCAAGTTCCTTCGGTCGGCGTGGCGGCAGCCGGACGAAGGGCTGTGGGAGGTGCGGGGCGGCCGCCGCCACTTCGTGCACTCGAAGGTGATGGTGTGGGTGGCCGCCGACCGGGCGGTGCGCACCCTGGAGGAACACCCGGAGCTGAGCGGCGACCTGGACGCCTGGCGCGAACTGCGCGACGAGGTGCACCGGGAGGTGTGCGAGAAGGGCTACGACCCCGGGCGCAACACCTTCACGCAGTACTACGGCTCACGCGGACTCGACGCGGCACTGCTGCTCATCCCACGTGTCGGCTTCCTGCCGCCCGACGACTCGCGCGTGATCGGCACGGTGGACGCGGTGCGCGCGGAACTGGGCCATGGCGGCTTCGTACGCCGCTACGACGTCGAGGACGGGCCCGTCGACGGCCTGCCGGGTGGCGAGGGCGTCTTCCTGGCCTGCTCGTTCTGGCTCGCGGACGCGCTGCACATGACGGGCCGTACGCAGGAGGCCCGGCAGCTGTTCGAACGACTGGTGGGCCTCACGAACGACGTGGGACTGCTGGCCGAGGAGTACGACCCGGTGGCCGGCTGCCAGCTCGGCAACTTCCCCCAGGCGTTCAGCCACATCGGCCTGGTGAACACCGCCCTCGTCCTGTCCGAGGGCGACCAGGCAGGATAGGGACCATGGATCTTGAACTGAAGGACCGGGTGTACGTCGTCACCGGGGGCACCCGCGGACTGGGCAACGCCGCCGCGCGCGAGCTCGTGGCGGACGGCGCGAAAGTGGTCGTCACGGGACGTGACGAGAAGCGGGTCGCCGATGCGGCGGCCGAGCTGGGCCCGAACGCGATCGGAGTGGCCGTCGACAACGCCGAGGAGGACGCCCCGGCCCGGCTGATCGCCGCCGCGCGCGAACACTTCGGCGGCTTCGACGGCATCCTGGTCAGCGTCGGCGGCCCGCCGCCCGGCTTCGTCGCCGACAACACGGACGAGCAGTGGCGTACGGCGTTCGAGTCGGTGTTCCTCGGCGCGGTACGGCTCGCCCGCGCGGCGGCCGCGGAGCTCGACGCCGGCGGCGTCATCGGGTTCGTGCTGTCCGGCTCGGTGCACGAACCGATTCCGGGGCTGACCATCTCCAACGGTCTGCGACCGGGCCTGGCCGGGTTCGCCAAGTCCCTCTCCGACGAGCTGGGTCCGCGCGGCATCCGCGTCGTCGGGCTGCTGCCGTCCCGCATCGACACCGATCGCGTGCGCGAGCTGGACGGGTACTCGGCGGATCCGGAGGCGACCCGGGCGGCGAACGAGTCCCGCATTCCGCTGCGGAGGTACGGGACGGCGGAGGAGTTCGGGCGGGTGGCGGCGTTCCTGCTGTCTCCGGCGGCTTCTTATCTGACGGGGATCATGTTGCCGGTGGACGGTGGGGCCCGGCACGGATTCTGAGGCGGCGCGCGGGCCTCGGCAGCTGTGTCAACTCACCCTTTCCGCACGGTGCCTGACCCCTCGTAGGCGCACCTTTGCCGGCAACGCCGCGAGCCCCGCCGAGTCCCTCGCGTGCGCCAGCGCACGGGTCGTGAAGTGGTGCAGCGCCGTTCCGGGGTCCACGTGCGGTTCCACCAGGAGCCGTACCCGTACCTCAGGGGCGTTGCGCCGTCCGGTCAGCTGGACGTGGGCGTGTGCGACACCGTCCAGATCGTCCGTCTCTGCGGCCAGCACCCCCTGCAGCGCCCGCCCCCGCAGCAGGGCGCCCGCGCCGTCGCCGGTGTCGACGAGGACCTCGGCAAGCCGACGGCGGCGCAGCACCGCGATCAGCCACCACAGGGCGAGCAGGACGAGGGCGGCGAGGACGGCGAGAACGGCCGGCCACCACCAGCCGGCGTCCCGCCAGCGGGTGCGTTCGGCAACGGTCAGCAGTACGTCATGGGGTCCCTGGTGGATCCACCAGGAGGGCGCGGGAGCGCTCAGGCCGATGGCGAGCACCGAGCCGCCGAGGAACACCAGTACGAGGCCGACAAGGCCGATCAGCACCCGGTTGACGATCTTGAGCACCGTACTCACCCCTTCCGTCCCGGCCGTCGGACGTGCACCGACAGCGCGGGCGGCCGGGTGAGCCCCAGCCCCCTGATCGCGTCGGCGAGCACGGCGTCGAGGTCGGCGCGTACGTCGTCCAGTTCGCGGAAGTGCGAGACCGCGCGGACGTCGACCCGCCTGCGGTGCGCCCGCACGCGTACCGACTGCACGCCGGCGACCTCCATGGCCCGGTCGCGCAGCACCAGCGCGGCCGCGTCCCGGTGCAGTCCGGCGCGCACGTCGGGGTGGGTGCGCCGCATCGGCAGGACGGCCCGCAGGCCGGGGGTGGCGGCCAGGACCAGCAGCCAGAGACCGAGGACCGCGGCGACGCCCGCGCCGACGAGCACCCAGATGTCGTCGAGCGGCCGTTCGGCGAGCTGCCGGGCCAGTGCCCGGCGCCAGTGCATGGCGGGCCGGTGGGCACGCACGGCGACGATGTCGTACAGGAAGGCGCCCGCGACGACCAGCAACACCACGGCGACGACGGCCGCGGGGATCCGGCGTGCCGACCAGAAGCGGTGGCCGGGGCCGTCGTCCGCGCCGTCGAGGGTCGGTGGCAGGGGATCATAGGCCGCCGCCGACGCGGACTGGCCGAGTCCGTGGCCGGTGTCGTCCTTCTCGATGACCGGCATTCGCTGTGTGGTTCCCTCGGAGCCCTGGGGCTCGCTCATCGCGTCCTCCCCTGTGCCACGCCGTGTGCCGGGGCCAGGTGCAGCCGCTCCACATGGACCGCGACCTCCGGCACCTCCATTCCCACCAACGCGCCTACCCGCTCGGCGACATGCCGACGCACCTCGCGGCAGCGGGCGCCGATGTCGCAGGGGTAGTCGAGTTCGAGATGGACGCGGATGTGGGCGGTATCGACCGTTGTCTCCCCTGCTCGACCGGAGTCGACAGCCCGGGGACGTACGACGACCGTGGCGTGCGGGGGCGTGGCGTCGGCGGGCAGCTTACCGGCAGCCTCGCGCGCCGCCCGGGCGGCGATCTTCGACACCACCCGGTCGGCGATCCGGGTCGCGCCGCGTTCGCCCGGCGGAACCACGGCCAGGTGTCCGCCGCCCCGGACGGCCCCTTCACTCACGGGCGTCACCGCCGCCGGTCGCCACGCGTACGGAAGAAGTCGCCGGCCTCCAGGTCGCCCTCCAGGAACCGGCCGACGACGAACCCGATGGCGCCCAGTGCCGCCACCAGCACGAACGCGCCGAACCCGCCGAAGTACCCGGCGAAACCCAGCGCCATCCCGGCGATCATGCCGACCACGGCCATGCTCATGCTGCGCTCCTCAGCTCAGTCTTCCGGCCTACTGGATCCGGGGCTCCGGCTCCTCTTCTTCCTCTTCCTCGGGCAGCTTGACGTCACTCACGGCGATGTTGACCTCGACGACCTCGAGGCCGGTCATCCGCTCCACCGCCGAGATGACGTTCTCCCGCACGGCCTTCGCGACGTCGCCGATCGACACGCCGTAGTCCACGACGATCTCCAGGTCGAGCGCGGTCTGCACCTCGCCGACCTCGGCCTTGACCCCGCGCGTCACGGACTTCGACCCGCCGGGCACCCGGTCCCGTACGGCGCCGAAGGTGCGGCTGAGGCCACTGCCCATGGCATGCACGCCAAGGACGTCACGCGCCGCCAGCCCGGCGATCTTCTCCACGACCCCGTCGGCGATGGTGGTCCGCCCCCGGGTCGCCGGGTCCCCGCCGCCGCGCCTGGTGGCCTTGCGGGTCTGGACCGGCGACTCTGCCGCACCTTCGGGGTTCTGCGTCCGGTTCTGCTCCGTCATGTCGGTCATGACCGTACGTCCCTTCCGGTCGTCGTCCTTCCCCCACCGTAAGCGCGGTTGACCGCTCCCGCCCCGGTGATGCGGCACCAGTCGGATCAACGACCCGTAGATCGCGTGGCGGACTGTCCCAGCACCAGGACACGAAGACGATCGGCTCACACCCCTGAGCAATACTGGGGATCACTGAGCCAATCAGAGACGCTGGTGCAATGACGGCAGAGCGACTGACGCGGGCTGTAAGAGATCAGGTGGGGCTGGGCAGGCTGCTGCCACTGGGCGGTCGGCACGACGGCGCGTGGATCACGGAGAGGGCGGCCGAGGCTGCGCTGCGGCGCGCGGCGCAGAACGTGCCCGGTGTACGCCCCGGTGCGCTCCGGATCGCCCTCGCCGATCCGGAGGAGGTGTACGAGCCGGCCGTACCGCCGCCGCCGGGCGCACTGCCCCCCGGCCCGCTGCGCATCACGGCGGACTTCGCGGCGACGCCGTCCGAGCCCCTGCCGACTACCGCGTCCCTCGTGCGGGAGGCGCTGGCGACGGCGGCGACGGCAGGACTCGGCCTGTCGGTCACCGAGGTGGACCTGCGGGTGACGGGCCTGCTGGATGAGGCACCGCAGCCCTCCCCCGTACCTCCGCCGGAGCCTCCTGCGGCCAAGGAGGCCTCGGAGCCCGACGAGGCGCGGGCCGCCGCGGCCGCGCTCGCCATCCCGGGCGTGGCCCGCCTGACCGGCGCGCTCGGCGGCCGGTCGGTGCACATCGGGGAACGACGGAGTGAGGCCGCACTGCCGCACCGCCACGCGCGCGTGGAGATCACGGTGCTGCCGGACCACCGGGCCCTGGACGTGGCCCGGGCGGTCCGCACGGTGGTGGGCGAGGTGCTGCCGGATCACCCGACGGTGGCGGTGCTGGTGACTTCGGTCAGCTGAGGCTCATTCGCCGACGCCGGCCAGATCCCGCAAGCGCCGGGCCTGGGCGGCCCGCTCGGCGCCGCGCTGCTCGTCGTACGTACGGTCCGCGGCCCCGCGCAGCAGAGCCTTGGTCTCGATCACCGCGTCCCGGGGCGCGGCCAGGATCGCCGCGGCCAAGTCCCGCACGGTGGCGTCGAGTTCCGCCACCGGCACCGAGACGTTGGCCAATCCGGTGTTCACGGCCTCCTCGGCCGACACGAACCGGCCGGTCAGACAGATCTCGACCGCACGGCCGTACCCGACGAGGGACACCAGCGGATGCGTACCCGTGAGGTCCGGAACGAGTCCCAGACTGGTCTCGCGCATGGCGAACTGCACATCGTCGGCGACGACGCGCATGTCACAGGCGAGCGCGAGCTGGAAGCCCGCGCCGATGGCGTGTCCCTGCACGGCGGCGATGGACACGACGTCGTTGCGCCGCCACCAGGTGAAGCCCTCCTGGAACTCGGCGATGGCAGCGTCGAGCTCGGTGTCGCTACCGCGCGCGAGGTCGATGAAGGACGGCTCGCCCTCGATCCCTTCCGGCGTGAACATCTGCCGGTCGAGGCCGGCGGAGAAGGACTTGCCTTCGCCGCGCAGCACGACGACCCGGACGGAGCCCGGCAGCAGCCGCCCGGCCTCGGCGAGCGCCCGCCACATCGCGGGGCTCTGCGCGTTGCGCTTGGCCGGGTTGACCAGCGTCACCGTGGCGATCGCGTCGTCAACGGTGAGCCGTACGCCGTCCTTGTCGAGCAGAGGAGCGAGTTTCTGGTCGGGCGAAGCCATGGGGCGCCTCCGATGGGTGCGGTCAGCTAGCGGTCAGCTAAGTGACTGCACAGTAACCACCCGGCCGATCAGCCGACCGACCGGGTGGTCACCATCGAAGCCGACGGGCCGCCCGGGGTCAGGCCGAAGCGGCCTTCTTGCCCCGTGTCGCCCCGCCACGCCCACGAAGCGTGACGCCCGATTCGCTGAGCATCCGGTGCACGAAGCCATACGAGCGGCCGGTTTCCTCGGCCAGTGCCCGGATGCTCGCACCGGAGTCGTACTTCTTCTTCAGGTCTGCCGCGAGCTTGTCGCGCGCGGCGCCGGTCACCCGGCTGCCCTTCTTCAGAGTCTCGGCCACCCGTGCCTCCTCATGGGAAGTGCGCTCTGGTCCCCTCATGATCACCCCTCCGGGGCTTCATGGCCACCCATTCGGCAAGGTCCGTACGACAGGCTTGTGACGACAGGAGTGTGTCCCCACATACGGAATCTGTGATTCCACCGACGGACATACCTGCGGCCGAACGGGTTATTCAGCGAAGTGCCAGGTCAGGGACGCACGACGGCCGATCCCTTGTCGACAAAGGGATCGGCCGTGAAATGGATGTAGGACACACCTCGATACGAGGAGATCTCACACAGATGATGGATCACGGATCGGCCGAATGATCCATACGCTGTGGATCAGGCTTTCGATCAAGCCAGGGCGACGAGATCCGCGTAGTCCGAGCCCCACAGGTCCTCGACACCGTCGGGCAGCAGAATGATCCGCTCCGGCTGGAGTGCCTCGACCGCGCCCTCGTCGTGCGTGACCAGAACGACCGCGCCCTTGTAGGTGCGCAGCGCGCCGAGGATCTCCTCGCGGCTGGCCGGGTCGAGGTTGTTGGTCGGCTCGTCGAGGAGCAGGACGTTCGCCGACGACACCACGAGGGTGGCGAGGGCGAGACGGGTCTTCTCGCCGCCGGAGAGGACACCGGCCGGCTTGTCGACGTCGTCGCCGGAGAAGAGGAAGGAGCCGAGCGTCTTGCGCACCTCGACGAGATCGAGGTCGGGGGCGGCGGAGCGCATGTTCTCCAGGACCGTGCGCTCCGGGTCGAGGGTCTCGTGCTCCTGCGCGTAGTAGCCGAGCTTGAGGCCGTGGCCCTCGACGACCTGGCCGGTGTCGGGCGTCTCGACGCCGCCGAGCAGCCTGAGGAGGGTGGTCTTGCCGGCGCCGTTCAGACCGAGGATGACGACGCGCGAGCCCTTGTCGATGGCCAGGTCGACGTCCGTGAAGATCTCCAGGGAGCCGTACGACTTCGAGAGTCCCTCCGCCATGAGCGGGGTCCTGCCGCACGGCGAGGGCTCGGGGAATCGCAGCTTGGCGACCTTGTCCTGCTGGCGCACCGCTTCGAGGCCCGAGAGGAGCTTGTCGGCGCGCTTGGCCATGTTCTGCGCGGCGACGGTCTTGGTCGCCTTGGCGCGCATCTTGTCGGCCTGCGCGTTGAGCGCCGCGGCCTTCTTCTCGGCGTTCTGGCGCTCGCGCTTGCGGCGCTTCTCGTCGGCCTCGCGCTGCTGCTGGTAGAGCTTCCAGCCCATGTTGTAGACGTCGATCTGGGCGCGGTTGGCGTCCAGGTAGAAGACCTTGTTGACGACCGTCTCGACCAGGTCGACGTCGTGGGAGATCACGATGAAGCCGCCGCGGTACGTCTTCAGGTAGTCGCGCAGCCAGACGATCGAGTCGGCGTCCAGGTGGTTGGTCGGCTCGTCGAGCAGCAGCGTGTCCGCGTCCGAGAACAGGATCCGGGCCAGCTCGATACGGCGGCGCTGACCACCCGAGAGCGTGTGCAGGGGCTGGCCGAGCACGCGGTCGGGCAGGTTGAGCGCGGCGGCGATGGTGGCGGCCTCGGCCTCGGCGGCGTACCCGCCCTTGGTGAGGAACTCCGTCTCCTGGCGTTCGTACTGCCGCAGGGCCTTGTCGCGGGTGGCGCCCGAACCGTTGGCGATGCGCTGCTCGTTCTCGCGCATCTTGCGGATCAGGGTGTCCAGGCCGCGCGCGGAGAGGATGCGGTCGCGGGCGAGTATGTCGAGGTCGCCGGTGCGCGGGTCCTGCGGCAGGTAGCCGACCTCGCCGGAGCGGGCGACGGTGCCGGCGGCGGGGATGCCTTCGCCGGCGAGGACCTTGGTGAGCGTTGTCTTGCCCGCGCCGTTGCGACCGACCAGGCCGATGCGGTCGCCCTTGGTGATACGGAAGGTGGCGGACTCGATGAGGATGCGGGCACCGGCGCGCAGCTCGATACCGGAGGCGGAGATCACGGACAGACTCCAGGACGGGAGGGTTGGCGGGTGGGCGGCTGAGGACGTTCCCGCCGTCTAATGCGCGAGGAGAATGGCCATAGACGTCAGTCTAACGGGGCGATGCAACCACTTTTTCTGCGTTCAGGCGTTCGACGCGCCCGCCGTGACGTACGGCACGCTCGGGCCCGGAGGTGCCTGACTCCCGGTGCCGCCCGGGTGGGCTCAGAAATGCGTCCTTCGTACGGGAGGTCGTCCGGGGTGCCCCGCACGACCTCCCGGGTGAGGATGGCGACTGGGGGACGACGTTGCGGAGGCGATGCGCCCATGCAGTTCGACGACGACGCCCGGCTGGACACCTCCGAGGTCCAGGACGTGCGCGGCAGCCGGATCCCCGGCGGCAGGGCGACCATCGGCGGCGGCATCGCGGGGCTGATCGCGCTGCTCCTCGGGCTGTTCTTCGGCGTCGGCCCCGACGAGCTCGGTCTGTCGTCCGGGAACGACCAGCCGGCCGCGACCTCGTCCTCCCTGGCCCAGGTCCAGCAGAGCTGCCGTACCGGGCAGGACGCGAACGCGAAGGACGACTGCCGGATGGTGGCGGTGGTCAACAGCGTGCAGGGCTTCTGGAGCCAGGAGTTCCAGCGCCGCGGCGGCAGGTATACGCGCTCTCCCACGGTCTTCTTCAGCCGGCAGGTCGGTACGGCGTGCGGTACGGCGACCTCCTCGGTCGGGCCGTTCTACTGCCCGGGCGACCGGAAGGTCTATCTGGACCTGGGGTTCTTCGACGAGCTGCGGACGAAGTTCGGCGCCGGCGGCGGGCCGTTCGCGCAGGCGTACGTCGTGGCGCACGAGTACGGGCACCACGTGCAGGACCTGGTGGGCACGCTCGGCCGGGCCCAGGACGGGCGGCAGGGGGCGAACAGCAACGCGGTGAGGGTGGAGCTCCAGGCGGACTGCTACGCGGGGGTGTGGGCGCACCACGCGACCACCACGAAGGACGCGTCGACCGGGCGCCCGCTGATCACCAGCCTCACGAACGCCGACATCCGGGACGGCCTGGACGCGGCGGCGGCCGTGGGCGACGACCGGATCCAGGCGAGGTTCCAGGGGCGGGTGACGCCGGAGACATGGACGCACGGGTCGGCGCAGCAGCGGCAGCAGTGGTTCTACCAGGGCTACCGGACCGGCGACATGGCGCAGTGCAACACCTTCCGGTGAGGCGGGGGCCGTTGTCAGTGGGCGCTGCGAGACTGGGCGGCGGGTGACTTTCCCGGCAGCGCGCACGAGGGAGTGGTCGGCATGGCAGGCACGAGCGGCGGGCGCCCGAGCATCTACCCGACGCTGCTGTACGCGGACGCGAAGGCGGCGATCAGGCAGCTCACGGAGGCCTTCGGGTTCATGGAGCTGTCCGTGTACGAGGGCGAGGACGGCTCGGTGATGCACGCCGAGCTGGTGCAGGGCAACGGCGCGGTGATGGTCGGCTCCAAGGGCCGCGGCGGCGTCTTCGACACGGCGATGAAGGGCGCGGGGCCGGTGGGGGTGTACGTCGTCGTGGACGACGTCGACGCACACCACCAGCGCGCCGTGGAGCACGGCGCGGAGATCGTCATGCCCCCGACGGACCAGGACTACGGGTCGCGGGACTACATGGCCCGGGACACCGAGGGCAACATCTGGAGCTTCGGCACGTACGCCCCCGAGATACAGGGCTGACCCCCGGGAGGTCAGTTCCCCCCGGTGTGCACCTGGAAGGCCGCCCGGCGGACCGCCTTGGCCAGGGCCGGGTCGGGGTGGGCCGCGGCGAGCGCGACCAGGACCTGCACGGTGCGCGGGTGACCGACGGCACGTACCTCGTCGAGCAGCCGGGGGACGGTGGGCTGCAGCGCGGACTCCAGGTGGCGGACGAGCATCGGGGCCTCTCCGTGGTCGGCGACGGCGGCGGCGGTGTCGACCCACAGCCATGTGGCCTCTTCCCGGGTGAGCACCTCGTGGGCGTCCTCGGGGTCCACGCCGTCGTGCTCGGCGAGCCACAGCAGGGCGTACGGCCGCAGCGTCGGCTCGTCGGCCACCGAGCGGACGACCGGCTCGGCGGGGGCACCGACGACGCGCAGCGCCTCGAAGGCGAGGCCGCGCAGCAGGGCGTCCTCACCGCGGGCGGCGGCCAGGAGATCGGTGACGGCGCGGCCGACGGGGCGGGCGGCGAGCCAGGCGCGGTACTCGGCGCGGGCCGCGTTGGGGCGCAGCTGGGCGCAGCCGCGCAGCATGTCCTCGGCGGCCTGCTCGATGTTCCCGGCGGGGCTCTGCGCGGCGACGCAGATCTGCTCCAGCTTGACCCAGACCGCCCAGCTGCCCAGCGGGGTGAGCGTGGCCTGTCCGTCGCCGTAGGTGAGCGCGCCCACGGAGGCGAGGGCGTGCAGCGACCAGTCGAGAAGGGGGGCGAGTTCGGACTCCTGGGCGGGCTCCGCCGGGTCGGCGTATGCGGAGGGCGCGGTGGGCACGGCGGCGGCGCTGGGTACGGCATGGGGGCCGTACGGGATCTCGCAGCGTTCGGTGCGCAGCTCGGTGACCCGCTGGGCGAGCAGGTCGAGGAGTTGGGCCACGGGAACGGGCCCGGCGGACAGCTGGAGGAAGGAGAGCACCTGCGGCATGGCCGAGACGACCTCGGCGACGGTCGCGGGCTCATGGTCCGCGGGTTCCGGCGAGGCGAGCGACCAGGCGTCGAACAGGGCGACCCAGCCGCGCAGTACGGCGCTGTCGTCGCGGTTCCAGGCGCGCAGCCGCCAGCCGGGGCGGGCGCTGTCGCCGTGCACCTCGACGAGGCCGGCGAGGCGGGCCGTGTCCCAGTCGGCGCGGACCTGAGCCGGGGTCAGGCCGAGATCCAGGGCCGCCTGTTCCGCGGTCGCGTCGGCGAGGGTGGCCTTGCCGTCGGCGGTCGCGCCGTCGCGGCCGGGGCCGAGGGCGGCGTCGGCCCAGCGGGCGACGCGGGCGGCCGGGGCCAGACCGGAGCGAGCCATTCTGGCCAGTTCCGCGGGGGCCGGTGTGCCCTCCGGAGGTCGGGGTGCGGGGCGGCGCGAGCGCCGCTGGTTCACAGCTCTGGGGGCGGCGGCCAGGGGTCGGGGGCGGACGAGTCGAAGCCTGGAGTCGCGCGGGATACGGGACGTCACGGGTGCAGTCTTCCGGTTGACCGTGCGAAAACCCAAACGGAATGTCACGGCGGGCGACGGGACTGGCCAACGCACGTGCTCGGGAGAGGGGCTGACAGGTGTGATCAGGCCAGTGGTACGGCATTAAACGGAATCGGGCCGACCGGTCGGTGACGGGTGCTCGGCACGGTCACATCAGGGGGGTCAGAAAACGCCGCAGGCCCTCCTCGTAGGTCGCCGGGTCGGCGTTCCACATGGCGCCGTGCGGGGCGCGCGCGACGGGCTGGAGGGTGACCAGGTCGGGCCGGCGGCCGGCGAAGCGGCGGGAGAGGGGCCAGGGGGCCACCGTGTCGTCGGGGCCGTGGAAGATCAGGGTCGGCACCTGGAGCAGGCCGGGGTCGGCGGCCTCGTCGGCCCCGTCGCTGTTCATGCCCGTGCGGCCCTGCGCGGCGAGGACGGCCAGCGGCAGCAGCGCTTCCGGCGTGCGGCGGGCCGCGGCCAGGGCGCGCAGCGTGGTCTCCCAGCTGAGGACCGGGGAGTCCAGGACGAGTCCCGAGACCCGGTCACGCAGTCCCGAGTGCGCGGCGGCGCGCAGGGCCATGTTGGCGCCGGTGGACCAGCCGTGCAGGACCACCCGCTCGGCGCCGTAGCGCACCGCGTAGTGGATCGCGGCGTCCAGGTCGCGCCACTCGGTCTCGCCGAGGTGGTTCAGGCCGTCCGCAGGGCGGGGTGCGCCGAGGTCACCGCGGTAGGCGAGGGCGAGCACCGGGAAGCGGTGGCGGTGCAGGAACTCCATGATGTTCATCGGGTGTTCCCGGGTGGTCCCGAGGCCGTGGACCGCGATCACCCAGGTTTCGCGGGCGCCCGGGACGAACCATGCCGGGAGGGAACCGAGTTCGCCCGGGACGTCGACGTCGGCGTGGTCGAGGCCGAGGGCGGCACTCGGGTTGCCGATGTGCACGTTCGGGGTGAGCCACACCTTGTCGTGCTGCCGCAGCGTGCCGTGGGTGACGCGTTCCAGGCGGCGTACGACGGTGTCGGCGGTGTGCGGGGCGGCGTCCAGGACGTCGCCGACCACGGCGTGGGAGCCGTCGCCCGCGAGGCCGTAGACGCCGGGCCGCAGCGAGGCCAGGTCCCTGGTCAGGGTGATCTGCCCGGCGGCCGTGCCGTGCACGGTGAGCCGGGGTTCGGTGGGCAGGGGCCTGCCGGGTGGCGCCTTGAGGGCGGCATCGCTGGCGAGTCGGCCCGCGGCCACGGCGGCGGCACCGGCCCCTATCACTGCGGTGACGGCAGCGGCCGTCGCTTTGGCAGGGCGCACCAGTCCAGTGTCGCGGCGGACCGGGCGAGCGGCCAGTGGGCGGCCCGGGCGGGGTGACGTGAGCAAGCGCGGGAGGGGAGTCAGCGCCGCTGCCCGTACCCCCGCAGCCGCTCCCCCGCCTCCGCCATCTGCTCGGCCGACAGCAGGTTCGGCGTCAGGCCCGGCACCGAGGACGCCGTCAGCCACAGCCGGCACATCCACTCCAGCTGGGCCGTGCGGTCGTAGGCCTGGTCGAGGGTGGCGCCGTAGGTGAGGGTGCCGTGGTTCTGGAGGAGGCAGCCGGTGCGGTCGGCAAGGGCGTGGCGCACGTTCTCAGCCAACTGATCGGTGCCGTATGTCGCATAAGGGGCGACCCGGACGGGTCCGCCGAGGGCGCCGGCCATGTAGTGGATCGCCGGCAGCTCGGGGACGAGCGTGGAGACGGCCGTGGCGTGCACGGCGTGGGTGTGCACGACGGCGCGGGCGTCGGTGCTGCGGTAGACGGTGAGATGCATGGGCAGCTCGCTGGTCGGGACGAGGGTGCCGAGCACCTGGCGGCCGTCGAGGTCGACGCCGGTCACGTCGTCCGGCGTCAGCCGGTCGTAGGGCACACCCGACGGCGTGACCAGCACGGTGTCCCCGACGCGCACCGAGACGTTGCCGGAGGTGCCGACAACCAGCCCCTCGGACACGGTCCGGCGGGCCGTCGCGACGAGGGCGGCCCAGGCGCGCGCCCCCTCCTCACCCACACCGCTCCCCCGCGGCTCCCCCACACCTCCGGCGCCCTCCCGCACAACCTGTGCGCCGCCCCGGACGCCCCGTCCGCCCCGCTCGTCGCGCCGCTGCTCAGCCATGCCGCGATCCTGCCAGGCGCGGCCGCGGCGCGCTGCGGGGCCGGGGCACTGTAGGCCGGAAGCCGCAGCTCCGTAAGGGCGCATATACGTATAGATGCCTTTCTCGAGCCCCTTGGCCGGAGATCGACGGGCATGCACCGGTCCTCCAGTAGCCTCTGGGGGATTTGTCGTGCACGCAGCCATTCCGGGGGGAAACATGGCCCGTGATCGCAAACCGTCCCGCCACCGTGCCGGCGTGATAGCCGCATCGGTGGCGGCTCTCACGCTCGGGGGGACCGCGCTCACCGAGCTGCCGGCCTCGGCGGCGAGCCCGCCCAAGGGGCACGATGTCTCGTCGCACCAGAAGAACGTCGACTGGCCGAAAGCGAAGGCCAAGGGAGCCACGTTCGTCTACGTCAAGGCGACCGAGTCCACCACCTACCGCAATCCCTACTTCGACCAGCAGTACAACGGCTCGCGCAACGCGGGCCTGGTCCGCGGGGCGTACCACTTCGCGCTGCCGGACAAGTCGTCGGGCAGGACACAGGCGGCGTACTTCGTGCGCAACGGCGGCAGCTGGACCTCGGACGGCAGAACGCTGCCGCCCGCGCTCGACATCGAGTACAACCCGTACGACGGCAAGCACAAGTGCTACGGGCTGAGCAAGGCGAAGATGGTCGCCTGGATCTGGTCGTTCAGCGACGAGGTGAAGCGGCTCACCGGCCGCCGTCCGGTGATCTACACGACCACCCACTGGTGGAACACCTGCACCGGCGGCAGCAGCGCCTTCGCCTCCAGTCACGCGTTGTGGATAGCCCGCCACAACTCGGCCGAAGCCGGATCACTGCCCGCCGGGTGGTCGTTCTGGACCTTCTGGCAGTACGACAACAGCGGCAGCCTGCCGGGTGACCAGAATCTCTTCAACGGCTCGGCGAGCCGCCTGAAATCGTTCGCCCGGGGCTACTAGCCGTGCGGCATCCGGGCCGCTGCCTCCGAACGGAGCGGCGGCCCTCCGTTTATGACACTCCAACGCCCGCCTCAGTTCACCTTCCGTTCACCCAGGTTACTTACCTTCGTCCAGCCAATGACCTCGAACGATTGCCTGGGTAAATGGAAAGCTTCTCGCTGATCCTCGCGATTGTGGTGGTAACCGCACTTGCGTTCGATTTCACGAACGGTTTCCACGACACCGCCAACGCGATGGCCACGACCATCTCGACCGGTGCCCTCAAGCCCAAGGTCGCGGTGGCCATGTCCGCCACGCTCAACCTTGTGGGCGCTTTCCTCTCCGTGGAGGTCGCCAACACGATCTCCAAGGGTCTCGTCGACGAGACCGGCATCCGTCCCGAGGTCATCTTCGCCGCCCTGGTCGGCGCGATCCTCTGGAACCTGGTGACCTGGCTGGTGGGCCTGCCCTCCAGTTCCTCGCACGCCCTGATGGGCGGTCTGATCGGCGCCACCATCGCCTCGGCGGGCACCGGCGCCGTCCACGGCGACGCACTGGTCACCAAGGTCATGATCCCCGCCGTCGCGGCCCCGATCGTCGCGGGTGTCGCCGCGCTGTTCGCCACCCGCCTGTCGTACACGCTGGGCAAGAAGGCCGACGGCAAGTCCGCCGCGAAGGGCTACCGCGCGGGCCAGATCGCTTCGGCCGGCCTGGTCTCGCTGGCCCACGGCACCAACGACGCGCAGAAGACGATGGGCATCATCACCCTCGCCCTGGTCGCCGGCGGCGCCGTCGCGCCCGACTCCGACCCGCCCGTCTGGGTCATCCTCTCCGCCGGTCTGGCCATCGCGCTCGGCACGTACCTCGGCGGCTGGCGCATCATCCGCACCATGGGCACGGGCCTGACCGACCTCCAGCCGCAGCAGGGCTTCGCCGCCCAGACCAGCGCCGCGACGGTCATCCTGGCCTCCTCCCACCTCGGCTTCTCCCTCTCCACCACCCACTCGGTCTCCGGCTCGGTGATGGGCGCGGGCCTCGGCCGCAAGGGCGGCGTCGTGCGCTGGTCCACCGCGACCCGCATGCTCGTCGCCTGGGTCCTGACCCTGCCGGCGGCCGCCGTGGTCGGTGCCCTCGCCGAGTCCGTGACCGACCTGGGCGACTGGGGCACGGCGGTCGTCGCCGTCTTCCTGATCGCCTCCAGCGCCGCGATCTGGAAGCTCTCCCGACGCGAGGTCGTCGACCACAACAACGTCAACGCCACCCAGGAGCCGGCCGGCGTCGTGACCACGGCGATCGCCGCGGTGACCCCGCCCCCCGCGGGCACGGTGACCGAGGACCTCACGGCCACGATCCCCGCCCCGGCCACGATCCCCGCCCAGGCCACCGCCGCGGCCGCCGCCGACCCGGTGTCCCCGCCGGCCGCCGCCGTCTGAGCCCCGCGCACCCGGTTAAGAAGGAAGCATCACCATGAAGATCGACTGGGCAACCCTGGGTTCCGTGTTCGGCGTCAGCCTCGTGGTCACCGTGGCCCTCGTGTCCCTGTTCACCCTCGGCATCATGGGCCTCTCGCGCCAGGAGCGGGCCTCCGCGCAGGGTGGGTCCGCCACGCTGGCCGTGACGGGCGCGTACGCGTGCTTCGCGGCCTGCGCGGCCGCGGTGGGCTACGGGATCTACCTGATCGTCGCCTGACTCCCAGGCACACCGTTCGTCGAGACGAGGGCGGGAGGCACCCACGGGTTCCTCCCGCCCTCCCCTTTGCCCAACCGGCTTCACACAGCAGGCACATGCCGCGCGTGTGGGCCTTCACACACTCCTCCACCCCAGGTCAACAGCAGGTTGACGGCCCTTCCGGGCCCGTGGTGGACTGCCGGAGCCATCTACGGCGGCAGGAGAGGAAGCCGGTGCGAATCCGGCGCGGTCCCGCCACTGTCACCGGGGTAGTAAGCCCCGGGAGCCAGGAACTCTCACCGCCGGTCTCGTCGAACCAGGGCGCGGACACCCTGAGTGAGGACATATCGCCATGCTCGGCTGCGGATTGAGACTCAGCACCAGGTCGTTGCCCGGTCCCGCCGCGATCGGCTGAGCGGATGCGTGCCGATCGCGTCTTCGCGTACGGCGCCACGGCCGGCCTCCTGGGCGACCTGTTCCTCGGCGATCCGCGCCGTGGGCATCCGGTCGCCGCGTTCGGGCGGGCGGCCGGGGCCGTGGAGCGGGTGTTGTGGCGGGACCATCGGGGCCGGGGCGCGCTGCACACCATGGTGTGCGCCGGCGGCGCAGTGGCGCTCGGCGCCGTGGCCACCCGCGCCGTACGCACCTCCACCGCCGCCTCCGTCGCCCTCACCGCCGCCGCCACCTGGGCCGTCGTCGGGGGGACTTCGCTCGCCCGGGAGGCCCGGGCCGTCGGGCGGGCCCTGGAAGCCGGGGACGTCGAGGGTGCCCGCGCCCGGCTGCCGCATCTGTGCGGGCGGGATCCGCAGGCCCTCGACGCCGACGGGATCGCCCGGGCGGTCGTCGAGTCGGTCGCCGAGAACACCTCGGACGCCGTCGTCGGCGCGCTGGTGTGGGGGGCCGTCGGGGGCGTGCCGGGGCTGCTCGGGTTCCGGGCCGTGAACACCCTCGACGCCATGGTCGGCCACAGGTCGCCCCGCTACCTGCGCTACGGGTGGGCGTCCGCCCGGCTCGACGACGTCGCCGGCTGGCCGGGGGCCCGCCTCACCGCCGTACTCGCGGCCGTGGCCGGAGACGATCCGCGGGGGGCCGTACGGGCCTGGCGGGCCGACGCGGCCAGGCATCCGAGTCCCAACGCCGGTCCCGTGGAGGCCTCGTTCGCGGGGGCCCTCGGCGTGCGGCTCGGCGGGACCCTCTCCTACGCCGGGCGGGTCGAGCACCGGCCCGTACTCAACGGCGGTGACGGGCGCGCCGTCCGGGTCGCGGACATCGACCGGGCCGTACGGCTCTCCCGTCGCGTCGGCTGGCTCGCGCTCGGTGTCAGTGCCGCCGCGCGACTTCTCGTGAAGGGGCGTACGTCATGAGCGGTGGTCTCCTGGTCGCCGGCACCACCTCCGACGCCGGCAAGAGCGTCGTCACCGCGGGGATCTGCCGGTGGCTGGTGCGGCAGGGCGTCAAGGTCGCGCCGTTCAAGGCGCAGAACATGTCCCTGAATTCCTTCGTCACCCGCGAGGGCGCCGAGATCGGGCGCGCGCAGGCCATGCAGGCGCAGGCCGCGCGCGTCGAGCCGACCGCACTCATGAACCCCGTGCTGCTCAAGCCCGGGAGCGACCGGAGCAGCCAGGTCGTCCTCATGGGCAAGCCCGTGGGCGAGATGACGGCGCGCGGCTATCACGGCGGGCGGCAGCAGCAGTTGCTCGGCACCGTCCTCGACTGTCTCGCCGAGTTGCGGGGCACGTATGACGCAGTGATCTGTGAGGGGGCGGGCAGCCCGGCCGAGATCAACCTGCGGCGTACCGACATCGTGAACATGGGCATCGCCCGCAATGCGCGGCTACCCGTCCTGGTCGTCGGGGACATCGACCGTGGGGGCGTGTTCGCCTCCTTCTTCGGGACGGTCGCGCTGCTGTCGCCCGAGGACCAGGAGTTCGTCGCCGGGTTCCTCGTGAACAAGTTCCGCGGCGATGTGTCGCTGCTGGAGCCCGGGCTCGACATGCTGCACGGCCTCACCGGGCGACGGACGTACGGTGTCCTGCCCTTCCAGCACGGCCTCGGGATCGACGAGGAGGACGGACTGCGGGTCTCCCTGCGGGGAGCCGTGCGGGAGTCCACGGTCTCCTCCCCCGTCGGCGAGGACATCCTGCGGGTCGCCGTCTGCGCGATCCCGCTCATGTCCAACTTCACGGACGTGGACGCGCTGGCCGCCGAACCGGGTGTCGTCGTGCGGTTCGTGGACCGGGCGGAGGAACTCTCCGACGCCGATCTCGTCGTGATCCCGGGGACCCGGGGGACGGTGAAGGCCCTGGAGTGGCTGCGGGAGCGGGGCCTCGCGGACGCGGTGGCGCGCAGGGCCGCCGAGGGGCGGCCCGTGCTCGGCGTCTGCGGCGGCTTCCAGATCCTCGGCGAGCACATCGAGGACGAGGTCGAGAGCCGCGAGGGGCACGTCGACGGGCTCGGCATCCTGCCCGTACGGGTGCGGTTCGCCCGCGAGAAGACCCTCACCCGCCCCGTCGGCGAGGCCCTCGGTGAGCGCGTCGAGGGGTACGAGATCCATCACGGGGTCGCCGACGTCACCGGCGGGGAGGCGTTCATCTCTGACGCCGACGGACACAGCCTGGACGGCTGCCGGGTCGGCCAGACCTGGGGCACGCACTGGCACGGCTCGCTGGAGTCGGACGGTTTCCGGCGGGCCTTCCTGCGCGAGGTGGCGGCCGCCGCGGGCCGTCGGTTCGTACCGGCCCCGGACACCTCGTTCGCCGCGCTGCGCGAGGAGCAGCTCGACCGGCTCGGCGACCTGATCGAACAGCACGCGGACACGGACGCGCTGTGGCGGCTCATCGAGTCGGGCGCGCCGCAAGGACTGCCTTTCATCCCACCGGGAGCGCCCGCATGAGCACAGTGTTGTTGTTGTCGACCGCCGACACCGATCTGCTGGCGGCCCGGGCCTCCGGCGCGCCTTACCGGATCGGCAACCCGACCCGGGTCGACGTCGCCGAGGAGCTCCCGGGGCTGATCGAGGGCGCCGGCATCGCCGTCGTACGGCTGCTGGGCGGCAAGCGGGCCTGGGAGGACGGGCTGGCCGCGCTGAAGGCGTCCGGGATTCCCACCGTGCTGCTCGGCGGGGAGGCCGTGCCCGACGCCGAGCTGATGGCCGAGTCGTCGGTTCCGGCGGGGGTCGTGGCGGAGGCGCTGCGGTACCTCGTGGAGGGCGGGACCGCGAACCTGGTGGAGCTTGCCCGGTTTCTGTCCGACACCGTCCTGTTGACCGGTGAGGGGTTCGTCGAGCCGCTGAAGATGCCGGAGTACGGGGTCCACGGTGACCGTGGACGGGAAGAGGGCCGTCCGACCGTCGGCGTGCTCTTCTACCGTGCCCATGAGCTCAGCGGCAACACCGGCTTCGTGGACACCCTGTGCGACGCGATCGAGGCGCGGGGCGCCAACGCGCTCCCCGTGTACTGCGGTTCGCTGCGCGGTGCCGACGCCGGACTGTACGAGATCCTCGGGAAGACCGACGCGCTCGTCGCCACCGTCCTCGCGGCGGGCGGTACGCACGCCTCGCAGGCGTCCGCGGGCGGCGACGAGGAGGCCTGGGACATCGGCGCGCTCGCCGACCTCGACGTGCCGGTCCTGCAGGGCCTCTGCCTCACCTCCTCGCGCGCCGCGTGGGACGAGTCGGACGCCGCGCTCTCTCCCATGGACGCGGCGATGCAGGTCGCGATCCCGGAGTTCGACGGGCGTCTCATCACCGTGCCGTTCTCCTTCAAGGAGCAGGGCCCGGACGACGTCCCGGTGTACGTCGCCGACCCGGAGCGGGCCGCGCGGGTCGCCGGCATCGCCGTACGGCACGCGCGGTTGAAGCACAAGCCGAACGCGGAGAAGAAGCTCGCGCTGGTCTTCACCGCCTACCCCACCAAGCACTCACGGGTCGGCAACGCGGTCGGGCTCGACACGCCCGCCTCGGCCGTACGGGTCCTCGACGCGCTGCGTGACGCCGGGTACGGGCTCACCGCCTACCCCGACAACGGCGACGAGCTGATCCACCGGCTCATCGAGGCCGGCGGCCACGACGTCGAGTGGCTCACGGAGGACCAGTTGGCCGCCGCGCCCGCGCGCGTGCCGCTCGCCGACTACCAGGCGTGGTTCCACGAGCTCGACCCCGAGCTGCGCGACGGGATGGTGGAGGCGTGGGGCGAGCCGCCGGGCTCCCTGTACGTCGACGGGGACGACATCGTCCTGGCCTCCCTCCGGTTCGGGAACGTCGTCGTCGTGATCCAGCCGCCGCGCGGCTTCGGCGAGAACCCGATCGCGATCTACCACGACCCCGACATGCCGCCGTCGCACCACTACATGGCCGCGTACCGGTGGCTCGAGAACTCCTTCGGCGCGGACGCCGTGGTCCACATGGGCAAGCACGGCACGATGGAGTGGCTGCCGGGCAAGGGTCTGGGGCTCAGTGGCGGATGCGCGCCGGACGCCGTCCTCGGCGAACTGCCCCTGATCTACCCGTTCATCGTCAACGACCCCGGCGAGGGCACCCAGGCCAAGCGACGCGGCCACGCCACGGTCGTCGACCATCTGGTGCCGCCGATGGCCCGCGCCGACACCTACGGCGACCTGGCCAAGCTGGAGCAGCTCCTCGACGAGTACGCGCTCGTCTCCGACCTGGACCCGACCAAGGCGCCGGCCGTCCGGGCCCAGATCTGGACGCTGGTCAAGGCGGCCGAGCTGCACCACGACCTGCATGTCGACGAGCAGCCCGACGACGGTGACTTCGACGAGTTCGTCATGCACATCGACGGCTACCTGTGCGAGATCAAGGACGTGCAGATCCGGGACGGGCTGCACATCCTCGGCGGCGGGCCGGAGGCCGAACCGCGCGTGAACCTCGTGCTCGCCGTGCTGCGCGCCTCGCAGGTGTGGGGCGGTACGGCGAACGCCCTGCCCGGCCTGCGTGCGTGCCTCGCCGAGCATTTCGGCCTGGTCGAGAAGGAGTTGCTGGGCGAGCCGGGTGCGCCGGTGAAGGTGCCGGACGGGCTGACCTCGCTGGTCGAGGGACCCGCACGCACGGGAGCCGACGCGATCGACCTGCTGGAGCAGTTGTGCCGCCGGTTCGCCGAGGGCATGGAGGAACGCCGCTGGGACACGGCGGCCGTTCCCGCTCTGGTGCGCGAGGTCGTGGGCGTCGAACTGCCGGCTGCTGTCGCGGTGTTGGAGTTCGCGTGCGACGAGGTCGTGCCGCGGCTCGCGAAGACGACCGACGAGATCGACCACATCCTCAAGGCACTTGACGGCGGTTACGTCCCGGCGGGCCCGTCCGGCTCGCCAACCCGTGGGCTCGTCAACGTCCTGCCGACCGGCCGGAACTTCTACTCCGTCGACCCCAAGGCCATTCCGTCCCGGCTGAGCTGGGAGGTCGGGCAGTCGCTGGCCGACTCCCTCGTACAGCGGTACCTCCAGGACACCGGCGAGTACCCGAAGTCCGTCGGCCTGACGGTGTGGGGTACGTCGGCCATGCGCACGCAGGGCGACGACATCGCCGAGATCCTCGCGCTGCTGGGCTGCCGTCCGGTCTGGGACGACGCCTCGCGCCGCGTGACCGGGTTCGAGGTCGTGCCCCTGGCGGAGCTCGGCCGGCCGCGCATCGACGTCACGGTGCGTATCTCCGGTTTCTTCCGGGACGCGTTCCCGCACGTCGTGGGGCTGATCGACGACGCGGTGCGGGCGGTGGCGGAACTGGCCGAGCCCGCCGAGCAGAACTTCGTCCGCGCGCACGTCGACGAGGACGCCGGGGAGCACGGTGACCGGCGGCGGGCCACGGCTCGTATCTTCGGCTCCAAGCCGGGGGCGTACGGGGCCGGGCTGCTGCCGCTGATCGACGCGCGGAACTGGCGCTCCGACGCCGACCTCGCCGAGGTGTACGCGGTGTGGGGCGGCTACGCCTACGGGCGCGGGCTCGACGGGCGGGCGGCGCGCGGCGACATGGAGACGGCGTTCAGGCGGATCGCGGTGGCGGCGAAGAACGTCGACACGAGAGAACATGACATCGCGGATGCCGACGACTATTTCCAGTACCACGGCGGCATGGTCGCCATGGTCCGGCACCTGACGGGGACCAACCCCGAGGCGTACGTGGGTGATTCCGCGACACCGGACCAGGTGAAGACGCGCACATTGGGCGAGGAGACGCACCGGGTTTTCCGGGCGCGGGTGGTCAATCCGCGCTGGATGAGCGCCATGCGGCGGCATGGCTACAAGGGCGCCTTCGAAATGGCGGCGACTGTGGACTACCTCTTCGGGTACGACGCCACGGCCGGGGTCGTGGACGACTGGATGTACGAGAAGTTGTCGGCCGAGTACGTCTTCGACCCGGAGAACCGGGACTTCATGCGGGAGTCCAACCCATGGGCGCTGCGCGGCATCACTGAGCGTCTCCTGGAAGCAGCCGACCGAGGGCTGTGGGCCGAGCCGGACCAGGAGACCCTCGACCGGCTCCGAGCGACCTACCTCGAGCTCGAGGGAGATCTGGAGGGCGACGAATGAGCACCTTCCGAACCCCCGCGTCGGCGGGGAGCACACACGCGGCCCCGCAGCGTGCAGCCGAGCCGAACTCCCACCCGTCATCCGAAGGAGTGATCACCGCGTGAGCACGCCCTACCCGTTCACTGCCATCGTCGGCCAGGACGACCTGCGCCTGGCGCTGCTCCTCAACGCGGTGAGCGCCAGAGTCGGCGGAGTTCTCGTGCGCGGCGAGAAGGGCACCGCGAAGAGCACGGCCGTGCGCGCCCTGTCGGCGCTCATGCCGGAGGTGGACGTCGTCGCCGGGTGCCGGTTCTCGTGCGACCCCGCCGTGCCCGACCCGGCCTGCCCGGACGGGCCACACGAGATGGGGTCCGGTGCGTCGCGGCCCGCGCGGATGGTGGAGCTGCCGGTGGGCGCGTCGGAGGACCGGCTCGTCGGCGCGCTCGACATCGAGCGTGCTCTGGCCGAGGGCGTGAAAGCCTTCGAACCAGGTCTCTTGGCCGACGCGCACCGCGGCATCCTGTACGTCGACGAGGTCAACTTGTTGCACGACCATCTCGTCGACCTCTTGTTGGACGCCGCTGCCATGGGCGCCTCCTACGTCGAGCGCGAGGGTGTCTCCGTACGGCACGCCGCTCGCTTCCTGCTGGTCGGAACCATGAACCCCGAAGAGGGCGAGTTGCGACCCCAGTTGCTGGACCGTTTCGGCCTGACGGTGGAGGTCGCGGCCTCGCGCGAGGCGGAGCAGCGGGTGGAGGTCGTGCGGCGGCGGCTGGCGTACGACGACGACCCGGCCGGGTTCGCGGCGCGTTGGGCCGACGAGGAGGCCGCCGTACGTCAACGCATCATCGCCGCACGGCAGTTGTTGCCGTCCGTGCGCCTCGGCGACGGGGCGCTGCTGCAGATCGCGGCGACGTGTGCGGCCTTCGAGGTCGACGGCATGCGGGCCGACATCGTGATGGCGCGTACAGCGACGGCGCTGGCGGCCTGGGCGGGGCGTACCGACGTGCTCGCCGAGGACGTACGGCAGGCGGCGCTGCTGGCGCTGCCGCACCGGCGCAGGCGGAATCCCTTCGACGCGCCCGGGTTGGACGAGGACAAGCTCGACGAGACGCTGGAGGAGTTCGGCGGCGAGGACGAGGATCCCGACCCGGACGGGCCCGGTGGCGGTGGTGGGCATCCCGTGCCCGACAGCGGTCCGCAGGGCGGTGACACGTCCGCTCGGCCCGAGGCCGGGAAGGACGGGGAGCCACAGGCCTCCGGTGCCGGCTCGGGCGAGCAGGCCCCCGCACGGGCTGCCGAGCCGTTCCGCACCAAGGCGCTGAGCGTGCCCGGGATCGGCGAGGGTGCCGCCGGGCGGCGTTCCCGGGCGCGGACCGAGCACGGGCGGACGACGGGGTCACGGCGGCCGCAGGAGAAGCTCTCCAAGCTGCACCTGGCGGCGACCGTCCAGGCGGCGGCACCGCATCAGCGGGCGCGGGGTCGCTCCGGGCCGGGGCTGGTCGTGCGCCGGGGCGATCTCAGGCAAGCGGTGCGAGAAGGCCACGAATCCAATCTCGTGCTGTTCGTCGTCGACGCCTCCGGGTCGATGGCGGCCCGGCAGCGGATGAGTGCCGTGAAGGGTGCTGTCCTGTCGCTGCTGCTCGACGCGTACCAGCGGCGGGACAAGGTGGGGCTGGTGACCTTCCGGGGGGCGGCGGCGGAGGTGGCGTTGCCGCCGACGTCGTCCGTGGACGCGGCTGCGGCGCGGCTGGAGTCGCTGCCGACCGGCGGGCGGACACCGCTCGCGGCCGGGCTGTTGCGCGCGCACGAGGTGTTGCGTGTGGAGCGGCTGCGGGATCCCGCTCGGCGGGCGCTGGTCGTGGTCGTGACGGACGGGCGGGCCACGGGTGGGCCGGAGCCGGTGGCCCTGGCCGGGCGCGCGGCCCGGTTGTTCGCGGCCGAGGGTGTCGCGTCCGTCGTCGTGGACTGCGAGTCCGGGCCCGTGCGGCTGGGGCTCGCCGGGCAGCTGGCGGGTGAGCTGGGCGGTACGGCGGTGACGCTGGACGAGCTGCGGGCGGACTCGATCGCCGGGCTGGTCAAGGATGTGCGGGGGAGCAGCAGGGGGAGGGCCGCGTAATGCCTCAGGGACAGCCGAGTGTCGTGCCGGACGACGGACTGACGACCCGTCAGCGGCGCAATCGTCCACTGGTCGTCGTGCACACCGGGATCGGCAAGGGCAAGTCCACCGCCGCGTTCGGGCTCGCGCTGCGTGCCTGGAACCAGGGCTGGCCCATCGGGGTGTTCCAGTTCGTCAAGTCGGCGAAGTGGAAGGTCGGCGAGGAGAACGCTCTTCGGGTGCTGGGGGCGTCCGGTGAGGGCGGGACCGTCGACTGGCACAAGATGGGCGAGGGCTGGTCGTGGGTGCAGCGCGATCTCCAGGGGGACAACTTCAGCAACGAGGAGAAGGCCCGGGAGGGCTGGGAGCAGGTCAAGCGGGACCTGGCGGCCGAGACGTACAAGTTGTACGTGCTGGACGAGTTCGCGTACCCGATGCACTGGGGCTGGATCGACACCGATGAGGTGATCTCCGTGCTGCGGGACCGGCCCGGTACGCAGCATGTCGTCATCACCGGGCGGAACGCGCCCGAGAAGCTCGTCGGCTTCGCCGACCTCGTCACCGACATGTCCAAGGTCAAGCACCCGATGGACGCGGGCCAGAAGGGCCAGAGGGGCATCGAGTGGTGACGTCCGTACCCCGGCTGGTGATTGCCGCGCCGTCCTCCGGCAGCGGCAAGACCACCGTCGCCACGGGGTTGATGGCCGCCTTCGCGGCGCGGGGGCTTTCCGTGTCCCCGCACAAGGTCGGTCCCGACTACATCGACCCCGGGTATCACGCGCTCGCCACCGGGCGGGTGGGGCGCAACCTCGACGCGTACCTGTGCGGGCCGGAGTTGATCGGGCCGCTGTTCGCGCATGGGGCGCGCGGGTGCGATGTCGCTGTCGTCGAAGGTGTCATGGGGCTCTACGACGGTGCCGCGGGGGAGGGTGAACTGGCGTCCACCGCTCATGTCGCGAAGCTGCTGCGGGCGCCGGTGGTACTGGTCGTGGACGCCTCGTCGCAGTCGCGGTCCGTGGCGGCGCTGGTGCACGGGTTCGCGTCGTGGGATCCGGAGATCCGGGTCGGGGGCGTGATTCTGAACAAGGTCGCGTCGGATCGGCACGAGGAGTTGTTGCGGGAGGCGTTGGACTCGGCGGGGGTGCCCGTGCTGGGGGTGCTGCGGCGGGTCGCGCAGGTGGACACGCCGTCCCGGCATCTGGGTCTGGTGCCGGTCGCCGAGCGGCGGGCGGAGGCGGTGGCGGCTGTCGCCGCGATGGCTGCGCAGGTGCGGGAAGGGTGTGATCTGGAGGCGTTGCTCGGGCTGGCGCGGGGCGCGGGGGCGTTGTCGTGTGCGGCTTGGGACGCGGCTGAGGTGATTGCTTCTTCGCCCCTGCCGCCCCTTCCCTCCCCCACTCTCGGCTTCGCTCGAGCGGGGGGACCCCCATCGTCCCTGGGGGCTCTGCCCCCAGACCCCCTTTTTCAGCCCGGACGGCCTCGTCCGCAAGCTCCCCCGCTCTCGGCTTCGCCCGAGCGGGGGGACCCCCGCGACGGGCTGGCAGTAGCCGTTGCCGGTGGGCCCGCGTTCACCTTCTCCTACGCCGAGCACGCCGAGCTGCTCACCGCCGCCGGCGCCGAGGTCGTCCCCTTCGATCCCCTCCGGGACGAGCAACTCCCGGAGGGTACGCGGGGGTTGGTCATCGGCGGTGGCTTTCCCGAGGTGTACGCCGCCGAGCTGTCCGCCAACGAGCCGCTGCGCAAGGCCGTTGCCGAGCTCGCGCTGGGTGGTGCTCCCGTCGCCGCCGAGTGTGCCGGGCTGCTGTATCTGTGCCGGGAGCTGGACGGGCTGCCCATGTGCGGGGTGCTCGACACCCGGGCGCGGATGAGCGAGCGGCTCACCCTCGGGTACCGGGACGCCGTGGCCGTGAGTGACAGCGTGCTCGCCGCCGCCGGGCAGCGGATGCGCGGGCACGAGTTCCATCGGACCGTCGTCGAGCCGGGGGCGGGAGAGAGTCCCGCCTGGGGGGTTCGTGCTCCTCGGCCGCGGGTCGAAGGTTTTGTACAAGCAGGTGTGCACGCGAGCTATCTGCACACCCACTGGGCGTCCGCGCCCGGTGTCGCCCGTCGGTTCGTCGAGAGGTGCCGGACGTCATGAGCAGCAGGCTGATCGGAGTCGGGGTCGGTCCCGGCGACCCCGAGCTGGTGACCGTCAAGGGGGTCAACGCGCTGCGGGAGGCCGACGTGGTCGTCGTACCCGTCATGGCCGCGTCCGACGGCTCCGATGGCGGTGAGCGCGGGCGGGCCGAGGCGACCGTGCTGCACTACGTGCCCGAGGAGAAGGTCGTCCGGGTGGTGTTCGCGCTCAACGAGCGCAGCGACCGGGCGCGGCGCGAGGCCGCCTGGGACGCGGCCGGGACGCGGGTCGCCCGGCTGCTCGAGGCGCACGACAGCGTCGCCTTCGCGACCATCGGTGACCCGAACGTGTACTCCACCTTCACCTATCTCGCGCAGACCATCGCCGAGCTGGTGCCGGGCGTCGTCGTCGAGACCGTGCCCGGGATCACCGCCATGCAGGATCTCGCGGCGCGTTCGGGGGCGGTCCTCACCGAGGGGACCGAGCCGCTGACGCTGGTGCCCGTCACCGCGGGGGCCGCCGTGCTCAAGGACGCGCTGAACGGGACCGGCACCGTCGTCGCGTACAAGTTCGGGCGGCAGGCCGAGGAGGTCGCGGAGGCGCTGCGCGAGACCGGACGGATCAAGGACGCCGTGTGGGGCTCGGCGCTGGGGCTGGCGGAGGAGTCCATCCGGCCGGCCGCCGACCTCGGGGACGGCCCCCTGCCCTATCTCTCGACGCTCATCGCACCCGCGCCGCGGGCCGGCGGGCGGGGCGGCAAGCTGTGACGGCCCGCGGACGGTCCGGCTCACCCGGCCAGGCCCACCACCAGCCAGATGAACGCCGCGCCCGCGATCGTGCACAGCAGGGTCGAGCGGGCGGGGTGCTCGTGGTGGGCCTCGGGGAGGATCTCGGCCGCCGCGAGGTAGAGCAGCACACCGCCGAAGAGGCCGAGATAGCCGCCGAGCAGTTGCTTCGGGATGGTGAAGAACAGGGTCGAGGCCGCGCCGACGACCGGTGCCGCCGCGTCCGCGAACAGCATGATGAGGGCCTTGCGGCGGGCGTTCCCGTACAGGCTGGTGAGCGTGTACGTGTTGAAGCCGTCCGCGAAGTCGTGGGCGATCACCGCGAGCGCGACCGCCGTGCCCATCCCGCCGCCGACCTGGAAGGCCGCGCCGATCGCCACACCGTCCAGCGCACTGTGCCCGACCATCGCGGCAGCCGCCGTCAGACCCACCTCGGGAGCCCGGCCGTCGGTCTCCTCGGCGCCATGTGCGGCCTGGCGGGCGGCCAGCAGACGTTCCACCAGATGGGCGAGCAGGAAACCGGCCACGAAGAGCAGGAGCGCGGCCGGCACGCCGTAGATCTCGGTGCCCGCCGCCTCCAGTGCCTCGGGCAGCAGGTCCAGGCCGACCACGCCCAGCATCAGGCCGCCGGCCAGGCCGAGGACCAGGTGGCGGCGGTCGGTGACCCGCTGTGCCGTCCAGCCGCCGGCCAGCGTCATCAGGAACGCGCCGAGCGCGACGAAGACCGCCATGTGCCCTTGCTATCCGATCGACCCCCGCTCGCGCACGTCCGACCCCCATCACGTTGAAGTTCCGTACGAGAGGACTCGAACCCATGGCCGATGCCCCCACCGGCAAGGTGACCTTCGTCGGTGCCGGCCCCGGCGCCGCCGACCTGCTGACGTTCCGGGCCGCGCGCGCCATCGCCGAGGCCGACGTCGTGATCTGGGCCGCGAGCCTGGTCCAGGCGGATGTCCTCGAGCACGCGCGGGAGGACGCGGAGATCCTCGACTCGGCGACCATGTCCCTGGAGGGCGTGGTGGCCGTCTACGAGCGGGCCCGGGCCGAGGGCCTGCGTGTCGCGCGTATCCACTCCGGCGATCCCGCTCTGTGGGGCGGTACGCAGGAGCAGGTCGACCGGTGTGCCGGGATCGGGATCGAGACGGAGATCGTGCCCGGGGTCTCCTCCTTCTCGGCCGTCGCCGCGCTCGCGCAGCGCGAACTGACGATCCCCGAGGTCGCGCAGTCCGTGATCCTCACCCGGCTCGGCGGCGGGAAGACGCCGATGCCGCCCGGGGAGGAGGTGCGCGAGTTCGCCAAGCACGGGACGACCATGGCGGTCTTCCTGTCGGCGGCGCGCAGTGGTCAGCTGGTGCGGGAGCTGCTGGAGGGCGGCTACCCGACCTCCACCCCCGTCGTCGTCGCGTACCAGGCCACCTGGCCGGAGGAGCTGATCGTGAAGTGCACGATCGGCACGCTGGAGGAGACGGTCAAGGAACACAAGCTCTGGAAGCACACCCTGTTCCTGGTCGGCCCGGCGCTCAACGCCGGCGGCACGCGCTCGCACCTGTACCACCCGGGCCACTTCCACGGCTACCGCAAGGCCGACCCGGAGGCCCGCAAGGCCTTGCGCGCACGGGGTGCCGGCACGTGATCACGGTTGTCGGCACGGGAACCGGCGCGCCGCCGCCGGGGGACGTCCTCGCGGGGGCGGAGCTCGTCGTGGGCGGCCGACGGCACCTGGACGCCGTACGGCCGCGGCTGCCGGAGACGGCCGAGCTGATCGTCCTCGGGGCGCTGGCGCCCGCTCTCGACACCATCGGGGAGTACGTCGGGAAGGGGCGGCCGGTCGTCGTGCTCGCCTCGGGGGATCCGGGGTTCTTCGGGATCGTGCGGGTGCTCGCACAGCGGTTCGGGGCCGGGGCGCTCGACGTCCGGCCCGGGGTGTCGTCCATTGCCACCGCGTTCGCGCGGATCGGGCTGACCTGGGACGACGCCGTGGTCGTCAGCGCGCACGGGCGGGAACTGCGTACGGCGGTCAATGTGTGCCGCGCCCATCCGAAGGCCGCCGTGCTGACCGGGCCCGGCGCCGGTCCCGCCGAGCTGGCGGCCGCCCTCGCCCGCGCGTCGGCCGAGCGTGTCCTCGTGGTGGCCTCCGCGCTGGGCGACCCGGAGCGCGAACGCGTCGAGCGGGTGACGCCGGCTCAGGCCGCCGCCCGTGACTGGGGTTCGACGGTGAGCGTGGTGCTGTGCCTGGACGAGTCGCGGACGGTCGGTGACGTGCGTTCGGTCGCCGGCGCGGCGCCAGGGCCCGCGGGCTGGGCGCTGGACGAGACCGGGTTCGCGCACCGCGACTCGATGATCACCAAGTTCGAGGTGCGGGCGCTGGCGCTGGCCCGGCTCGGGCCGCGCCCCGGCGACCTGGTGTGGGACGTCGGCGCGGGCTCCGGCTCCGTGGCGGTGGAGTGCGCGCGGCTGGGCGCCGCCGTCTCCGCGGTGGAGAAGACCCCGGACGGCGTCGGGCGGATCCGCGCCAACGCCGCCGCGCACGGCGTCGACGTGCACGTGGTGCACGGCACGGCGCCGGACGCGCTGGCGGAACTCGACGATCCCGACGCCGTGTTCGTCGGCGGCGGGGGCCGTGAACTGCCCGGGATCGTCACCGCGTGCGCGTGGCGGGCCCGGCGGACCGTGGTCGTCGCGATGGCCGCGCTCGACCGGGTACCGGCGGCACGTGCGGCGCTCACCGGCGCCGGGTTCGACTGCGACGGCGTACTGCTGCAGTCGTCGCGGCTCGCGCCGCTGCCGGGGGACGTGACCCGGCTGGCGGCCACCAATCCCGTTTTCCTGCTGTGGGGCACCCGCCCCGCGGTGCGTACCGAAGGAGTTGCCCAGTGATCGGCCTCATTTCCGCCACCGCGGCGGGGGCGGCGGCGCGCGACCGGCTGGCCGCGGCATGGCCGGACCGTACGCGGGTGTACGACGGACCCGTGGGGGACGCCGTACGGCGGGCGTTCGCGGAGTGCGAGCAGTTGGTGTGCTTCCTGGCGACGGGGGCGGTCGTACGGCTCGTCGCACCGCTGCTGGGCGACAAGCGGACCGACCCGGGTGTGGTGTGCGTCGACGAGGGCGGGCGGTTCGCCGTGTCGCTGGTGGGCGGGCACGGCGGCGGCGCCAACGAACTCGCCCGTGTGGTGGGCGGGTTGCTGGGTGCGGAGCCGGTGGTGACCACGGCGACGGACGCGGTGGGCGTCCCCGGGCTGGACACGCTCGGCCTCCCCCTGGAGGGGGATGTCGCCGGGGTGACCCGGGCCCTGCTGGACGGGGAGCCGGTGGCGCTCGACGCCGAGGTGTCCTGGCCGCTGCCTCCGCTGCCGGTGGCGGCGCGGGGGGCGTACACGATCCGGCTGACCGACCGCGCGGTGGAGCCCGCCGCACACGAGGTGCTGCTGCGTCCGCCGTCCCTGGTCGTCGGTGTCGGCGCCTCCAGGGGCGCACCGGCGGACGAGGTGCTCGGGCTGGTCGAGCGGGTGCTGCGGGACGCGGGGCTGTCCGCGCGTAGCGTCGCCGAACTCGCCACCGTCGACGCCAAGGCCGAGGAGCCGGGCATCCTGGCCGCCGCCGAGCGGCTCGGTGTGCCCCTGGTGACGTACTCCGCCGAGGAGCTGGCGGCCGTCGAGGTGCCGAACCCGTCCGACGCGCCGCTCGCCGCCGTCGGTACTCCCTCCGTCGCGGAGGCCGCCGCCCTCGTGCGGGGCGGTGAACTCCTCGTCCCCAAGCGGAAGTCCGAGCGTGCGGACGGGCAGCCCGCGATGGCGACCTGTGCCGTCGTACGGCGGCCGGGGCGCGGGCGGCTCGCGGTGGTCGGGCTCGGGCCGGGCGCCCGGGACCTGCTGACCCCGCGTGCCGAGGCGGAGCTGCGGCGCGCCTCCGTGCTCGTGGGGCTCGACCAGTACGTCGACCAGATCCGCGATCTGCTGCGGCCCGGCACCCGGATCCTGGCGTCGGGGCTGGGCGCGGAGGAGGAACGGGCACGGACCGCGGTCGCCGAGGCCCGGCGCGGGCAGGCCGTCGCGCTGATCGGGAGCGGGGACGCGGGCGTGTACGCCATGGCCTCGCCCGCGCTCGCCGAGGCGTCCGACGACATCGACGTGGTCGGGGTGCCCGGCGTGACGGCGGCGCTCGCGGCCGGGGCGATCCTGGGTGCGCCGCTGGGCCACGACCATGTGTCGATCAGCCTCTCCGACCTGCACACGCCGTGGGAGGTCATCGAGCGGCGGGTGCGGGCCGCGGCGGAGGCGGACATCGTCGTGACGTTCTACAACCCGCGCAGCCGGGGCCGCGACTGGCAGCTGCCGAAGGCCCTGGCGATCCTCGCGGAGCACCGGGAGCCGGCGACGCCGGTCGGTGTCGTACGGAACGCGTCTCGCCCGGACGAGTCCAGCCGGGTCACGACGCTGGCCGCCCTGGACCCGGCGACGGTCGACATGATGACGGTCGTGACCGTGGGCAACACGGCGACCCGGCAGATCGCGGGGCGCATGGTCACCCCGCGCGGCTACCGCTGGCAGGCTCCATCGATCAGTGGCTCCGCCACGGACCCGCAGGAGGACACCAAGTGAACCGTGTGGTCCACCCGATCGAGCAGGAGTCCTTCCGGCGGCTGCGCGCCCGCCTGGACACCTCGCACTTCCCGCCGCTGTCGCGGGCGGTGGTGGAGCGGGTCATCCACTCCGCCGCCGACCTCGACTACGCCACCGATCTCGTCCTGGACGAGGGGCGGTTGGAGAAGGCGCACGCCGCCCTGCACGCGGGGGCGCCGGTGGTCGTGGACGTGGAGATGGTCGCGGCCGGGATCACCCGCCGTGAGACCGTCTGCCGGCTGAAGGACGCCAGGTCCGGTCCCGGGCTGACCCGTTCGGCGCACGCGATCCGGCTGGCGTACGAGGAGGTCGGCCCCGGCGCCCTGTGGGTGATCGGCTGTGCGCCGACCGCCCTGGAGGAGCTGCTGACGCTGGACGCCTCCCCCGCGCTCGTCATCGGTCTGCCCGTCGGTTTCGTCGGGGCGGCCGAGTCCAAGGCGGCGTTGCGCGAGAGCGGGCTGCCCGCGGTGAGCAACGTGTCCGAGAAGGGCGGTTCGGCGGTCGCCGCGGCCGCGCTCAACGCCCTGCTGTACCACTCCGTTTCGCACTCCGAGGAGAAATCGTGACCACCCCGCCGCCCGCCCTGCTCATCGCCGGCCATGGCACCCGGGACGATGCCGGAGCCGAGGCGTTCCGCGACTTCGTACGGGAGCTGGGTCGCCGCCACCCCGAACTGCCCGTCGCGGGCGGCTTCATCGAGCTGTCCCCGCCGCCGCTGGGCGATGCGGTGACCGAGCTGGTGGAGCGGGGGGTACGCCGGTTCGCCGCCGTGCCGCTGATGCTGGTGTCCGCCGGGCACGCCAAGGGCGACATCCCGGCGGCACTGTCCCGCGAGAAGGAACGGCACCCCGGGATCTCGTACACCTACGGGCGTCCGCTGGGCCCGCACCCGTCGCTGCTGAACGTGCTGGAGCGGCGGCTCGACGAGGCGCTCGGCGGTACCGGCCGGACGCCCGAGGACCGGGCCGACGTGACCGTGCTGCTGGTCGGGCGCGGCTCGACGGACCCGGACGCCAACGCCGAGGTGCACAAGGCGGCGCGGCTGCTGTGGGAGGGGCGCGGATACGCGGGTGTGGAGACGGCGTTCGTGTCGCTGGCGGCGCCGGACGTGCCGAGCGGCCTCGACCGGTGCGTGCGGCTGGGCGCCCGCCGGATCGTCGTCCTGCCCTACTTCCTCTTCACCGGCATCCTGCCGGACCGGGTGCGGCAGCAGACGGAGGGCTGGGCGGCCGCGCATCCCGAGGTCGAGGTGCGGTCGGCGGACGTGATCGGTCCCGAGCCGGAACTCCTGGACCTGGTGATGGAGCGGTACGCGGAGGCGGTGAAGGGCGATCTGCGGATGAACTGCGACTCGTGCGTGTACCGCATCGCGCTGCCGGGCTTCGAGGACAAGGTGGGGCTGCCGCAGCAGCCGCACTTCCACCCGGACGACGACGGCCACCACGGGCACCACCATCACGGGGGGCACACGCACTCGCATGCGCACTGAGGATTCCATCGCGGACGGGCACGACCTGCGCCACCACGGGGACGCCGAGGTGCGCGACGACGGGGCACAGCTGGTCGACCTGGCCGTCAACGTCCGCGCGGACACTCCCCCGGCCTGGCTGCGGGAGCGGATCGCGGGGTCGCTGACCGGGCTGGCCGCGTATCCGGACGGGCGGGCCGCACGGGCGGCGGTGGCGGCTCGGCACGGGCTGCCGACGGACCGGGTGCTGCTGACGGCGGGCGCGGCGGAGGCGTTCGTGCTGCTCGCGCGCGCACTGAAGGTGCGCCGGCCGGTGGTCGTGCACCCGCAGTTCACGGAGCCGGAGGCGGCGCTGCGGGACGCGGGACACACGGTGGACCGGGTGCTGCTGCGGGCGGAGGACGGCTTCCGTCTGGATCCGGCGGCGGTGCCGGAGGACGCGGACCTGGTGGTCATCGGCAATCCGACGAACCCGACGTCGGTGCTGCATCCGGCCGCTTCGATCGCCGGACTCGCCCGCCCGGGACGGACGTTGGTGGTCGACGAGGCGTTCATGGACGCGGTGCCGGGCGAGCGGGAGGCGCTGGCCGCGCGGACGGACGTGCCGGGACTTGTGGTGCTGCGCAGCCTCACCAAGACGTGGGGCCTTGCCGGGCTGCGGATCGGGTACGTGCTGTCGTCCCCGGAGACGATCTTCGCGCTGGAGCGGGCCCAGCCGCTGTGGCCGGTCTCCACGCCGGCGCTGGCGGCGGCCGAGGCGTGCGTGGGTCCGCAGGCGCTGGCGGAGGCTGCCCACGCGGCCCATCGCGTCGCCGGTGAACGGGCCCATCTGGTCGCGGGGCTGGCGCAGTTCGCGGCGGCGGGGGTGCGGGTCGTGGAGCCGGCGGAGGGGCCGTTCGTGCTGGTGCGGATGCCGGAGGCGGGCGCCGTGCGGCATCGGTTGCGGGAGCTGGGGTTCGCGGTGCGGCGCGGGGACACGTTTCCGGGGCTGGGCGAGGAGTGGGTGCGGCTGGCGGTGCGGGACCGGGGGACGGTGAGCGGGTTTCTGCGGGCGCTGGGACGGGCGTTGGGACAGTGAGGCGGGGGGTCTCGCCCCCGCCGCCCCTTCCCGTCCCATCCCGGGGTGCGCTGCCCCGGCCCCCCGCTCCTCGAACGCCGGAGGGCCGGATTCTCTGTGCTCAGCCCCGACGCCGCGCCACCGCCACCGCTCCTCCGCCGGCCACCACCAGCGCTACCGCGCCGCCCGCGATGTACGGCGTCACCGAGCTCCCGCCGGTCTGCGCCAGGTCGGCCTTCGCGGGCGCGCCCTGCGCCTTCACGTCGGATCCCGGGTCCGCCGCGGATCCCGGGTCAGCGCTTGCCGGTGCCGCCCCCGGCGCCTCGCACGTCGCCCTCGCCAGGGACAGTGTGCCCTCCACCTCGGCCACGTTCAGCTTCAACGGGTTGACGGACACCGTGAGTTCCAGCGCGGTCGCGGCCGCCGTACGGGAGGTGGTCTCCCGCTTCGACAGGTCCAGGCGTACCTCGCCGACGCCGGGCACCTTGACGTCCGTGGGGCCGCCCGCGGTCAGCGTGACCCGCTTGCCGAGGACGGTCACCGAGCCGAGGACGTCGGACGTCGCGACCGGTGTCTTCCCGGCCTCGCAGGTCGCCTTCGAGGTGATGCCCTCGACCTCGATGACGGACAGCAGGGGCAGGCCGGGGACGTGGAGCCTGACGTGGGCGAGGTCGGTGTAGCCCTCGGCCTTGGTGGACGTGACCGTCGCCCTGGCCGTCGCCACGTCGGCGCGCAGCACGCTGAAGGGCTTTCCGCCGTCGACGCCGTCGAGGTGAGCCGTCAACGCGGTCTGCTGCGCGTCGTTCTGCTGCCGCGGCGCCTGGACCTCGTTGAGGGAGACCGCGAGCGGGACGTCCACGGTCTTGTTGAGGAGGGCCACGTCGAGGCCGGTGCGCAGGACGGCGGCGCTCGCGCGCCCCTCGTCGGTGGTCGCGTGGGCGGCGCCCGCCGTGGCGAGGGCCGCGGGACCGGCGGCCAGGGCCGTGGCCGCCGCGACGGCGGCGAGACGGCGTGCGGGCATGCGGAAGTGATTGCCGTTCAAGGTGGGGGACCCCCAGAAGAGACGTGCTTGGGACCCGGCAAGGATTACGCACTGCGAGTGAACAGGCGGCAATCCCCCGTCACTTCACTCCATCGTGGGTTTCCCGTGAACGTTTTCGATTCTCACGGCACGGGTGTTCCATGCCGCCACCCCCGTACCTCCCTCCGTGCGAGCGCACGGGTTGACGCACCCGCGCACGCGAGGGAGTGCAACGACGTGCCCGCCCAGTCGGTCACGCCTCGTCAACTACTCGACGATCCGCCCGTTCAGCACCACTCGCAGCGGAGCCGCCAGCACCCGTACGTCCGCCCGCGGATCCCCCTCGTACACGACCAGGTCCGCCGCGGCCCCCTCTTCCAGCCCGGGCCGGCCCAGCCAGCCGCGCGCAGCCCACGTCGTGGCCGCCAGAGCCTCGACCGGGGGGATCCCGGCGGTCACCAGTTCCGCGACCTCGCCCGCCACCAGGCCGTGCGCGAGGCTGCCTCCGGCGTCGGTGCCGACGTACACCGGGATGCCGGCGTCGTGGGCGGCGCGCACCGTGTCGTAGCGGCGCTCGTACAGCCGTCGCATGTGGGCCGACCAGCGCGGGTACCTGGCCTCGCCGCCGGCCGCCAGCTGCGGGAAGGTGGCGATGTTGACGAGGGTCGGGACGATGGCCACGCCCCGTGAGGCGAACAGCGGGATCAGGTCCTCCGTGAGACCCGTCGCGTGCTCGATGCAGTCGATGCCCGCCTCGACCAGGTCGCGCAGGGAGTCCTCGGCGAAGCAGTGGGCGGTGACGCGCGCGCCGAGGCGGTGGGCCTCCGCGATCGCGGCCTCGACCGCCTCGCGCGGCCAGCAGGCCGACAGGTCGCCGAGGTCACGGTCGATCCAGTCGCCGACCAGCTTGACCCAGCCGTCGCCGCGCCGGGCCTCCTGGGCGACGTACGCGACGAGGTCGTCCGGCTCGATCTCGTGGGCGAAGCCCCGGATGTAGCGGCGGGTGCGGGCGATGTGCCGGCCGGCCCGGACGATCTTCGGCAGGTCCTCGCGCTCGTCGATCCAGCGGGTGTCGGAGGGCGAGCCCGCGTCGCGGATGAGCAGGGTGCCGGCCTCGCGGTCGGTCAGCGCCTGCTTCTCCGCCACGTCCTGGTCGACCGGGCCGTGCGGGCCCAGGCCCACGTGGCAGTGCGCGTCGACGAGGCCGGGCAGGGCCCAGCCCTCGACGGTGCGGATGTCGCGGGCGCCGGCGGGACGGTCGTAGGAGATCCGGCCGCCGACGACCCACAGCTCGTCGCGGATCTCGTCCGGGCCGACGAGGATCCGCCCCTTCACGTGCAGCACCGCGTGATCGCTCATGTACGGCACCTTAGTGAGCCGCTAGGCGGACCCGCCCACCTGGTCGGACGTCTCCTCCTCCACCTCGGCCATCGCGGGGTCGAGGAGGCGGGAGAGGAAGTGGCGGGTGCGTTCGTGGCGCGGGTTTCCGATGACCTCGCCGGGGGCGCCGTCCTCGACGATCACTCCGCCGTCCATGAAGACGACCCGGTCGGCGACCTCGCGGGCGAAGGTCATCTCGTGGGTGACGACCATCATCGTCATGCCCTCGTTGGCGAGCATGCGCATGACGGCGAGGACATCCCCGACGAGCTCCGGGTCGAGCGCAGAGGTCGGCTCGTCGAACAGCATCACCTCGGGGCCCATCGCCAGTGCGCGGGCGATGGCGACTCGCTGCTGCTGGCCGCCGGAGAGTGAGGCCGGGTAGGCGTCCGCCTTCTCCGACAGGCCGACGCGCTCCAGGTTCTCGGCGGCGACCTTCGCAGCCTCCGCCTTGCCCCGCCCGAGCACCCGGCGCTGCGGCAGGGTGAGGTTCTCGGTCACCGACAGGTGCGGGAAGAGGTTGAACTGCTGGAAGACCATGCCGATACGACGGCGTACCGCGTCGATGTCGACGTCGGGGTCGGTCAGCTCGGTGCCACCGACGAAGACCTGCCCCTTCGTGGGCTCCTCCAGGAGGTTCACGCAGCGCAGCAGGGTCGACTTGCCCGAGCCCGACGGGCCGATGACGCAGACGACCTCGCCCTGGCCGATCTCCAGGTCGATGCCGCGCAGCACCTCGTTGTCGCCGAAGGACTTGTGCAGGTCGCGTACTTCGATCTCCGGTCGGCTCATTTCACGGCCTCCTGAGCCTTGGCCTCCATACGGCGTACGACGAAGCCGAGCGGGATCGTGACCAGCAGGTAGCACAGGCCGGCGACGAGGATCGGCGTGGAGTTGGCGGTCGTGCTGGCCAGGTCACGGCCGTACTTGGACAGTTCGCGTTCCTCCAGGGTGACACCGAGGAACAGCACCAGCGAGGAGTCCTTGAAGAGGAGGACGAGTTCGTTGGTCAGCGGCGGGAGGATGATGCGGAACGCCTGCGGGATGATGATCGAGACCATCGCGCGGGCGGGCGAGAAGCCCAGCGAGCGGGCCGCCTCCAGCTGCCCTTTGGGGACCGCCTGGATGCCCGCGCGGATCGTCTCCGCCATGTACGCGGCCGCCACCAGGCCGAGCGCGAGGGCGACCTTGCCGTACGTCCCGCCGGGGATCTCCGTGCCCGGGAAGGCCAGCGGGACGGCCACACCGATGAAGATGAAGATCAGCAGGGCGGGCAGCCCGCGGAAGATCTCGATGTAGACGCCGGCGAACCAGCGGTACGGGCCCACCGACGACAGCCGCATCAACGCGATCAGCATGCCGAGCACCAGGCCGACGACGAAGCCGGACAGCGTGTACAGCACGGTGTTCTTCAGCGCCAGCGTGATGACGTCCGGGAACATCTGCCGGGCGATGTCCCACTGCGCGAACTGGTTCTTCAGCCGGCCCCAGTCGGCCGTGACCGCGAAGGCGATCACGGCGGCGACGAAGACGACGTACTGCGCGCCACGCGACAGGCTGCGCTTCTGGCGCCGGGTCAGGCCCTTCCTGCGGGGCTGGACTTCGACCTTCGCGGTATCACTCATGAGGCGGACGGCGAGGCGGCGGACACGTCGTACGGGCCGATCCACTTCTCGTAGAGCGTCTTGTACGTGCCGTCGGCCTTGGCCTCGGTGATCGCCTTGTTGATGGCGGCGAGGAGCTCGGTGTTGCCCTTCTTCACCGTGAAGCCGTACTGCTCACCGGTGTTGAGGTTGTCGACGACCTTGAAGGCGTCGGCGTTGGCCTTGTCCTTCAGCCAGCCCTGGACGACCGGGAAGTCGATGACGACGGCCTTGACCTGGCCGCTGCGCAGGCCGTTGAGGACGGCGTCGGAGGACTCGAAGGAGACCGGGTCGAAGCCCTGCTTCCTGACGTAGTCCTCGCCGGTGGTCTGGGCCTGGGCGCCGAGCTTGACGCCCTTGGACTTCACGTCCGTGAGGGAGGTGATGCCGCTCTTCTTGTCGACCAGGACGGCCTGGGTGGCTTCGAAGTAGGGGTCGGAGAAGTCGACGTTCTTCTTGCGTTCCTCGGTGATGGTCATGCCGGCCGCGGCCACGTCGCACTGGCCGGAGTTGAGGAACGCGCCGGTCTTGAAGTTCTCGAACGGTGTGTCGAGGATCTCCTGCTTCACGCCCAGGTTCTTGGCGACCAGGTCGATGAGGGAGACGTCGAAGCCCTGCACCTTGCCGTCGATCTCCGACTGGAAGGGCGGGTACGGCAGGTGGGTGCAGGTGGTGAGCTGCCCGGCCTTGACGAGTTCGACCCCGCCGGCCGCGGTCTTGGTACCGCTGCCTCCGCCGTCGCTCGAGGAGCAGCCGGCCACGAGGACCAGTCCGACCGTCGCTGTGGTGGCGGCCAGGACGCGGGTCCGGCGTCCGAGGAGCGTGTTCACGGGGTGACCTCCTGAAGGGGTCCGTGGGGGGCTGTGAGTGAACTGTGGGTTCCGATTATAAGGAGATGTTTGGGTCTCTCAAATCAAACCGATGACTTCGTGACTGTCCGGCCTGGGAAGTAGCCGGTCGGAGAGGCGGTGGTGCCCGCCGGATACCCTCGACTCCGTCGACCACTCGTGAGTGAAGAGAGCGAAGAGAGCACCGCCGTGACCCACCCCTTCCTCGACCTGCCCCCGCTGAGCGCCGCGCACTTCGCCTCGATCGAGGACCGCGTGGCCCGGCTGCTCGACACCCGGCAGGACGTCGTGATCATGCAGGGCGAGGCGCTGCTCCCGCTGGAGGGCGCGATCCGCGCGACGACGGGTCCCGGCACGACGGCCCTGAACGTGATCACCGGCCCGTACGGGCAGACCTTCGGGAACTGGCTGCGCGACTGCGGGGCCACGGTGGTCGACCTGGCTGTGCCCTTCCACACGGCTGTCACCGCCGACCAGATCCGGGAGGCCCTCACCGAGCACCCGGAGATCGACTTCGTGTCCCTGGTGCACGCCGAGGCGGCGACCGGCAACACCAACCCGGTCGCGGAGATCGGCGAGGTGGTGCGGGAGCACGGCGCCCTGTTCTACCTGGACGCCGTCGCCTCCGTCGGGGCCGAGCCGGTGCTGCCGGACGCGTGGGGCGTCGACCTGTGCGTGATCGGCGCGCAGAAGGCGATGGGCGGTCCGGCCGGTGTGTCGGCGGTGTCGGTGAGCTCGCGGGCCTGGGCGCGGATGGCCGCGAACGCCGGGGCGCCGCGCCGGTCGTACCTGTCGCTGCTCGACTGGAAGGAGCGGTGGGTCGACGGCGGCCGCAAGGCGCTGCTGCACGCGCCGGCCCAGCTGGAGATGCTCGCGCTGGAGGCGTGCGTCGAGCGGATCGAGACGGTGGGGCTGGAAGCGGTGATGGCCCGGCACCGGGGCGCCGCGCTGGCCACGCGGGCGGGGGCGGTGGCTCTGGGCGGGGGGCTGGAGCCGTACGTGTACGAGGCGAAGGACGCGGCGCCGGTCGCCACGACGCTGCGGACGCCGTCCGGGGTGGCGGCGTCGGAGCTGGTGGCCCGGGCGCTGGCGTCGGACCCGACGTTGCCGCTGGCCGCGGGCGGGGGTGCGTTGGCGAAGGAGATGATCCGGGTCAACCACTACGGGGTGGACGCGACGATGGGGGCGGTGCAGGCGTGTCTGGCGGCGCTGGGCGCCGCGCTGGGCGAGAAGGGGCTGGACGTGGATCTCGAGGGGGCTCGGCGGGCCGTGGAGGATGCGTGGCGGTAGTGGCGTGGCGGTAGCGGTGGGCTGAGGTTCCGGCCTCTTTCGCCCCCGCCGCCCCTTCCCGTTCCCGACCCTGGGGGCTCCGCCCCCAGACCCCCCTTTCGACCCGAACGGCCTCGTCCTCGGACTCCCCCACTCACGGCTTCGCTCGAGCGGGGGCCCCATGACGGGCCGAAGACCCGGCTCGTCCTCAACCGGCGGACGGGCCGGATCCCTACGCTGTCGCCCATGACTGCATCCCTTCCCGACGGCCGCCCCATCCCCCTCATGACCGGCGGCGAGCGCCCGATGCTCGAGAGCTGGCTCGCCTTTCACCGCGCCACGCTGGAGCTCAAGTGCGCGGGGCTGGACGACGCGCAGTTGCGCGTCGCGGCGGCCGATCCCTCGTCCCTCACCCTGCTCGGGCTCGTCCAGCACCTCGCCGAGGTCGAGCGGAACTGGTTCCAGCGGGTGTTCGCGGGTCTCGACGTCCCACCGGTGTACGACGAGGAGAGCGGGTACGCCCTCGCCCCCGGGCGGGGTCTCGACGAGGTGCTGGCGGTCTGGCGCCGGGAGATCGCGCGGGGGCAGGAGCTCTACGCGGGACGGTCGCTGGAGGACACCGGGCGGATCGCGGACGGGCCGATGGCCGGTCTCGAGGTCAGTCTGCGCTGGGTGCTCATTCACCTGATCGAGGAGTACGCGCGACACAACGGTCACGCGGACATTCTTCGGGAGCGTATCGACGGGGTGACCGGAGCCTGAATTCGGAGTAATTCCGGAATTCCTATCGAGGGTAGCTTCCCGCATTCTTCTGCCCGCTCACCCCGTATCTAAACGCAAAGATTCCGCTAACGCTTTCCGGTGTGATTCGCGGGGATTTCGTGAAGGTCACACCCATGTGACGCGTTCCACAGGAAGGTTGTTTTGCGGCTTTCGTGCCGGACAAACCGGCACATTCACCATGCAGCTGCGCGCCTGCTCACGCCCGCGTGATAACACGGAACCGGCTCGGACGTAAGCCCCTCCCTCCATGCATTTTTTAATTTCCCTCGGTAAATTCAATTCGCATGACTGCCGCACAAGCAGACCTGCACATCGACCGCCCGTCGGTCACGGACGGGGCCGCTCTCTGGCGAATCGCCAAGGACTCCGGGACGCTCGACCTGAACTCCTCCTACAGCTATCTGCTGTGGTGCCGCGACTTCGCCGGTACGTCGGCGGTGGCACGCGGAGAGGAGGGGCGGCCCGTCGGATTCGTCACCGGATACGTCCGGCCGGAGCGTCCGCGCACCCTGCTCGTCTGGCAGGTGGCGGTCGACCCGGCGTACCGCGGCCGCGGGCTCGCCGCCTCGCTGCTCGACGGGCTGACCGCCCGGATCGCGGCCGAGCGCGGGCTCACCTCCGTCGAGACCACGATCACGCCGGGCAACACCGCCTCCGAGCGGCTGTTCACCTCGTACGCCGCCCGCCACGGGGCGACCGTCACCCGTGAGGTGCTGTTCGGCTCGGAACTGTTCCCGGACGGTCCGCACGACCCCGAAGTCCTGTACCGCATCGGCCCGTTGACCCACCCGTCGCACTGAGGAGCGTTTCGCCGTGACCATCACGCAGCCCGACCTGAGCGTCTTCGAGACCCTGGAGTCCGAGGTGCGCAGCTACTGCCGCGGCTGGCCCGTCGTCTTCGACCGTGCGCAGGGCAGCCGCATGTACGACGAGGACGGCCACCAGTACCTCGACTTCTTCGCCGGCGCCGGTTCGCTCAACTACGGCCACAACAACCCCGTACTCAAACGGGCGTTGATCGACTACCTGCTTCGGGACGGTGTCACCCACGGGCTCGACATGTCCACCGTCGCCAAGCGGTCGTTCCTCCAGACCTTCCAGGACCTGGTGCTGCGGCCGCGCGACCTGCCGTACAAGGTCATGTTCCCGGGCCCGACCGGCACCAACGCCGTCGAGTCGGCGCTGAAGCTGGCGCGGAAGGTGAAGGGGCGCGAGGCCATCGTGTCGTTCACCAACGCCTTCCACGGCATGTCGCTCGGGTCGCTCGCCGTGACCGGCAACGCGTTCAAGCGGGCCGGGGCGGGCATCCCGCTCGTCCACGGGACGCCGATGCCGTTCGACAACTACTTCGACGGTCAGGTCCCGGACTTCCTCTGGTTCGAGCGGCTCCTCGAGGACCAGGGGTCCGGGCTCAACAAGCCCGCCGCCGTGATCGTCGAGACGGTCCAGGGCGAGGGCGGCATCAACGTCGCGCGCCCGGAGTGGCTGCGGGCGCTCGCCGACCTGTGCGAACGCCAGGACATGCTGCTGATCGTCGACGACATCCAGATGGGGTGCGGGCGCACCGGCGCCTTCTTCTCCTTCGAGGAGGCCGGGATCACCCCCGACATCGTCACCGTGTCGAAGTCCATCAGCGGCTACGGGCTGCCGATGTCGCTGTGCCTGTTCAAGCCCGAGCTCGACGTGTGGGAGCCGGGCGAGCACAACGGCACCTTCCGCGGCAACAACCCGGCGTTCGTCACGGCGACGGCCGCGCTGGAGACGTACTGGGCCGACGGGTCCGCCATGGAGAAGCAGACCCGGGCCCGCGGCGAACAGATCGAGCAGAGTCTCGTCTCGATCACCGAGGAGAACCTCGCCGACGTCAAGGAGTACCGGGGCCGGGGGCTGGTGTGGGGCCTGGAGTTCCACGACAAGGGCCGGGCCGACCGGGTCGCCCGGCGGGCCTTCGAACTCGGGCTGCTCGTCGAGACGTCGGGTCCGGAGAGCGAGGTCGTCAAGCTGCTGCCCGCTCTCACCATCACCCCCGAGGAACTGGACGAGGGCCTGCGCGTCCTCGCCCGCGCCGTACGCGAAACCGTCTAGCGCCCTATACGGGGCCGACCGGCGCCGTACGCGCAACCGTCTAACAAGGAGGTACACACCACCGTGATCGTCCGTTCGTTCAAGGACATCGAAGGCACCGACCGGCATGTCAGGGCCGCCACCGGCACCTGGGAGAGCAAACGCATCGTCCTCGCCAAGGAGCGGGTCGGCTTCTCGCTCCACGAGACGATCCTGTACGCCGGGACCGAGACGTCGATGTGGTACGCCAACCACATCGAGGGCGTCGTCTGCGTCGAAGGCGAGGCCGAACTGACCGACGACGAGACCGGGCAGAAGTACACGATCACGCCCGGCACCATGTACCTCCTCGACGGGCACGAGCGGCACACGATGCGGATCAAGGAGGACTTCCGCTGCATCTGCGTCTTCAACCCGCCCGTGACCGGCCGGGAGGACCACGACGAGCACGGCGTCTACCCGCTGCTCACCGAACCCGAGCCGGAGCCCGAGCCCGAGGAGGTGTGACATCCCCGTGACCACCACCGTCACCGATCTCTACCCCAGCCGCGGCACCACCGAGGTGTCCGTCCCCCGCCAGGACCCCGTCGTCTGGGGCGCCCCCGACACGCCGGGGCCGATCTCCACCGCCGACCTCCAGACGTACGAGCGGGACGGCTTCCTCGCCGTCGACCAGCTCATCGCCGAGGACGAAGTGGCCGTCTACCGACGGGAGTTGGACCGACTGGTCGCCGATCCCGGGATCCGCGCCGACCCGCGATCCGTCGTGGAGCCGAAGTCCAAGGAGATCCGGTCCGTCTTCGAGGTCCACAGAATCAGCGAGGTCTTCGCGCGTCTCGTCCGTGACGAGCGTGTGGTCGGCCGGGCCCGGCAGATCCTCGGCTCGGACGTCTACGTCCACCAGTCGCGGATCAACGTCAAGCCGGGCTTCGGGGCCAGCGGCTTCTACTGGCACTCCGACTTCGAGACCTGGCACGCCGAGGACGGTCTGCCGAACATGCGGACGGTGTCCGTCTCGATCGCGCTGACCGAGAACCACGACACCAACGGCGGGCTCATGATCATGCCGGGCTCGCACCGCACGTTCCTCGGGTGTGCGGGAGCCACGCCCGAGGACAACTACAAGAAGTCGCTGCAGATGCAGGACGCGGGCACGCCGTCGGACGAGGCGCTGACCGCGCTGGCGGGCGAGTACGGCATCAAGTTGTTCACGGGCAGGGCCGGTTCGGCGACCTGGTTCGACTGCAACTGCATGCACGGCTCCGGGGACAACATCACGCCCTTCCCGCGCAGCAACGTCTTCATCGTGTTCAACAGCGTGGAGAACAAGGCGGTGGAGCCGTTCGCGGCGCCGGTACGGCGGCCTGAGTTCATCGGGGCCAGGGATTTCACTGCCGTCCGGTGAGTCCGGCCCGGCCGGGCTTCACGGCCCGGCCGGGTCGCCGTCGGCGCGCCGCGCGTCGCGCGCCGGGTCAGCCGGACAGGACGTCCAGCAGGCGGTCGACGTCCGCGGTCGTGTTGTACAGGTGGAAGGAGGCGCGCAGATTGCCGGCGCGGTTGGAGACCTCGATGCCGGCCCGGCTCAGCTCGGGCTGCCGGTGACCGATTCCGGGCACGGAAACGATCGCCGAACCGGGCGCGGGCAGGGGCGCGTGGCCGAGCCTGGCGAGTCCCGCGCGGAAGCGGTCGGCGAGAGCGAGGTCATGGGTGTGTACGGCGTCCACGCCGAGTTCCTCGATGAGCGCGAGTGAGTGGCGCAGCCCGGCGTAGGTGAACAGGGCGGGGCTGACGTCGAAGCGGCGGGCGGAGTGGGCGAGTTCGGCCACCGGGCCGTAGCAGCTGTCCCAGGGGTTCTCCCCCGCTACCCAGCCGGCCAGCACCGGCGTCAGGCCGCCCAGGTCCTCCGGTACGACGAGGAAGGCCGCCCCGTGCGGGCCGAGCAGCCACTTGAAGCAGGTGGAGACGGTGTAGTCGGCCGCGTCGGCGTCCACCGGCAGCCAGCCGGCGGCCTGGGACCAGTCGACGTAGGTCCGGGCCCCGTGCGTGCGGGCCGCCTCGCGGAGCGCGGGCAGGTCCGCGATCCGTCCGTCGGCGGACTGCGCGGCGCTGACCGCGACGAGCGCGGTGCCCGGGCGGACGGACTCGGCGAGCCGCTCCAGGGGCACGGCGCGCACCTTGAGGTCGCCGCGGGCGTAGAAGGGGTTCACCACGGAGGTGAAGTCGTCCTCGGCGGTGAGGACTTCGGCACCGGCGGGCAGCGAGGCGGCGATCAGCCCGGTCTGCGCGGCGACCGAGGCCCCGGCGGCCACCCGGGCGACCGGGACTCCGGCCAGCCGGGCGAACGCGGCCCGGGACGCCTCCACGTCCGCGAACAGCGGGTCCAGCGGCCTGCCGTCGGCCCTGATCTGCACGGCCTCGTGCAGGGCGGCCACCGTACGGGCCGGGAGCAGCCCGCTGCTCGCGGTGTTGAGGAAGGTGTTCTTCGGGGCGAACTCGGCACGGACGAGGCTCTCGAAGGTCTTCATGGGACCACTGTGCGGCCGCGCGAAGTCGTAGTCCATTGCGGATTTCTGCGTGGTTCCGCCAACGAACGCTTATGGATGGGCCCCTACCTGCGCTTTCAGTGCTGCGGCACGGCACACCCGTCCGGGCCGCATGCCTCCGCGCCACCGTCGTCGATCAGCTTCAGCGGCGAGCGCTCGCCCCAGGCCTGCGTCAGTGCCTGGGCGAAGACCTCCGCGGGCTGGGCGCCGGAGACGCCGTACTTGCGGTCGAGGACGAAGAACGGCACGCCGTTCGCGCCGAGCTGCGCGGCCTCGCGCTCGTCGGCGCGGACCTCGTCGGCGTAGGCGGCCGGGTCGGCCAGGACCTCGCGGACCGCGTCGCTGTCGAGCCCGGCCTCGACAGCCAGCTCGACCAGCCGCTCGTCGCCCTCGGAGAAGACGGACCGCTCCTCGGCGAAGTTGGCCCGGTACAGGATCTGGATCAGTTCGTCCTGCTTGCCCTGCTCCTTGGCGAGGTGCAGCAGGCGGTGCATGTCGAAGGTGTTGCCGTGGTCGCGGCCCCGGGTGCGGTACGCCAGCCCCTCGGCGGCGGCCTGCGTGCCCAGGTTCTCCTCACCGGCCTGTGCCTGCGCCTCGCTCATGCCGTACTTCTTGGTGAGCATCGAGAGCACGGGCTGGATGTCGTTCTTGGCCCGCCCGGGGTCCAGCTCGAAGGAGCGGTGCACGACCTCGACCTCGTCGCGGTGCGGGAAGGCCTCGAGCGCCTTCTCGAAGCGGGCCTTGCCCACGTAGCACCAGGGGCAGGCGATGTCGCTCCAGATCTCGACGCGCATGTCTTCGGCTCTCTCCAGGTCGCACGGGTACGGAGACTCCCTCCGCCGCGTGCGTGAACGTTCAAGCAGCCTGTTTCATTCCCGGCTGTTCCGTTCCCGGCTGTTCCGTTCCCCGCTGAGCTCCCCGGCCACCGCATACCGCAGGAAGAGGTGGTGATCATTCTCGGCCGGCGGGTGCTCCGGGTCCGGAACCCACCCCTGGCGGCCGTAGAAGGCCTGGGCCCGCCGGTTGTCGACGTGCACGTCGAGCAGGGCCGTGTGCCTGCCGTCGGCCCGCCACTCCCCCACGCAGGCCGCGTGCAGGGCCGAACCGACGCCGGTCCGCCAGTGGCCGGGGTCGACATGGAACTGGAACAGCTTGACCGTGCCCGCCGGGGCGCCCTCCGGTGTGCGGAAGGAGGCGAGGCCGACGATGCGGCCCTGCTCGACGGCGCACAGCACATGCCCGTCCGGGCGCGCGATGGCACCCCGCCAGGTGGCGAGCCAGTCGGTGCCGTCGTCGGGGATCCCGTCCGGGTAGTACGTGGCCCTGGCGCGTGCGTGCAGCGCGGCGACGGCCTCGGCCTCTGCGGCCAGGACGGTACGGATCACCCGGTCGCCGGTCACTCTGTCACTGATCACGCAACGAAGGACGTGGCCACCGCCGCCCCGGTTCCGAGGCGGCCGGACTCACCGCGGGGCTGCGGGTGGGCCTGCTGATCAGCGCGGCGCTGTTCGTGGTGACGTTCCCGCTCAGCTGCCGTCTCGCAGGTCGTCCGGCCAGGCAGGCCGGAACTCGAGGTGGTCGTACGTCACGACGCACCCCTCCCCCATCGGCGACTGCGCCATGAAACCGACCAGGGCCGCGCCCGTCTCCTTCTCCTCGCCCAGGGTGAACAGCCGGACGAAGGTCCAGCGCTTCCCGTCGCGGGAGGCGTGGAAGGCGAAGGCGCGGCCGGTTCTGCTCACCCGCAGCCAGACCGAACTCCCCTCCACCGTGAAGGAGTTGGCGTCGTCGGAGTGTCCCCGGGTGACCACCGTGCACACGGTGGGTACGTCCGGGGAGTACTCCAGGCAGAGCTTGGCCCAGGCCCGCTCGCCGACATGGACGTAGAGCACCCCCGCGTCGAAGGCGCCGGCGAAGCCGACCGTGACGCGGGCGATCAGCTGGAAGTCCCCCTCCGGCGACCCGAGCAGCCGGGGCGCGTCGGAGGCGGGATCCAAGGCCTCACCGGTGGGCGGGACGAACCGGTCCTGCCGGGGTCCGGCCCATCCGCTGAGGATGCCGTCCTCGTAGGACCAGTGCCCGTCGGGGCCGTAGGTGCGGAAGGGGAAGGGCAGTTCGGGAAGCTCGACGTCCATCACCACAGTCTCTCAGGCCGACTGAAGGAACCCAGGGGCGCCGGCCGCGAAAGCCGGCGCCCCTTACGGCACTATCGCTCCAACTGGCCGTTGAACCGACGAGGCAGCCCCAGCGGATTCTCGTCCCGCAGCTCCGCGGGAAGCAGCGCCTCGGGAGCGTTCTGGTACGCGACCGGCCGCAGCCACCGCTCGATGGCCGTGCCACCCACCGACGTGGACGTGGACGTCGTAGCCGGGTACGGCCCCCCGTGATGCTGGGCCGGCGCCACAGCGACACCGGTCGGCCACCCGTTGACCAGCACACGTCCGGCCAGCGGGGTCAGCTCGGCGAGGATCTCCGCGCCGCGCCCCTCACCCGCCGCCTCCTCCGCGGACAGCTGAACCGTCGCCGTGAGGTTTCCGGGCAGCCGCGACAGCACACCCCGCACCTCGGCGTCGTCCTCGTAGCGGGCCACCACGGTGACCGGCCCGAAGCACTCCTCGAGCAGCAGGTCGTGTTCGCCCTCCGCGGCCAGCCTGCTCGCCGGCACGGTCAGGAAGCCCGCGCTGACGGTGTGCTCGCCGCCCGCGCCCGGCGTCACCGGGGAGTCCACGTCCGGCAGCTCCGCACGCTCGGCGACACCGGCGATGAAGTTGTCCCGCATACGGTGGTCGAGGAGGACCCCGGAGTCCGTGTCGCTCACCGCGGCCGTGAGCGACTTGACCAGTCCGTCGCCCGCCGCGCCGGACGGCACCAGCACCAGCCCGGGCTTCACGCAGAACTGCCCGACGCCCATCGTCATCGACCCGGCGAGCCCGGCCCCGATGGCCTCCGCGCGCTCCGTGGCCGCGGCCTCGGTCACGACGACCGGGTTCAGCGACCCCAGCTCGCCGTGGAACGGGATCGGCGCCGGCCGCGCGGCCGCCGCGTCGAACAGCGCCCGCCCACCCCGGATGGAGCCGGTGAAGCCGGCGGCGCTGACCAGCGGGTGCCTGATGAGCTCGAGGCCGGCCTCGAAGCCGTGCACCAGACCGAGCACGCCCTCCGGAATGCCATGCTCCGCGGCGGCCCGGCGCACCACCTTGGCGACCAGCTCGGACAGGGCCGGGTGGTCCGGGTGGGCCTTGACCACGACCGGGCAGCCCGCGGCCAGCGCGCTGGCGGTGTCGCCGCCCGCGACGGAGAAGGCGAAGGGGAAGTTGGAGGCCGAGTAGACGGCGACGACACCCAGCGGCACCTTGTAGCGGCGCAGGTCCGGGATGGGCGGGGTGGCGGTGTCGTCGGGGTGGTTGATGACCACGTCGAGGAAGGCGCCCTCGTCGACGATGTCCGCGAAGGCCCGCAGCTGGAAGCAGGTGCGGGCGAGTTCGCCGGTCAGCCGGACCGGGCCGAGCGCGGTCTCCGCGTCGGCGGCCTCGACGAGCTGCTCCTTGGCCGCCTCCAGCTGCGCGGCGGCGCTGCGCAGGAAGGCCGCGCGGACGGTGCGGTCGGTGAGGGCGCCGCGCGCGTCGTGCGCGGCACGGACGGCGGCGTCCACCTCGTGGGCTGTGGCCTCCACCGCAACCTGTTCACGCTGCTTCCCGGTACGGGGGTCGACACTCCAGACTGGTGCTGCTGCCACCGCGGGTTCCTCCACATCAAATGCCGCATGCTATGCCGCAGTATTAACGTCATCCACCAGGGGCGTTCGATATACTGAACACTGTCTCTGATGATGAATATGCTGTTGGAGACTATTTCCCGTCGAACGAAGGGGTCAAGGGCGATGTCGGCAGGCGAGACGGGGGGCGGGGCGCAGGTCAAGTCCGCCGTACGGACGGTTGAACTGCTCGAGTACTTCGCCGGACGGCCCGGTATGCACTCCCTCGCGTCGGTCCAGGAAGCCGTCGGCTATCCCAAGTCCAGCCTGTACATGCTGCTGCGCACGCTGGTGGAGCTGGGCTGGGTGGAGACGGACGCGACGGGCACGCGGTACGGCATCGGCGTGCGCGCGCTGCTCGTCGGCACCTCCTACATCGACGGCGACGAGGTGGTCGCGGCGGCCCGCCCGACGCTGGACCGCCTCTCGGACGACACGACCGAGACCATCCACCTGGCCCGCCTGGACGGCACGAACGTCGTGTACCTGGCCACCCGTCAGTCGCAGCACTACCTGCGCCCCTTCACCCGGGTCGGCCGCCGGCTCCCCGCGCACTCCACGTCCCTCGGCAAGGCGCTGCTGAGCACGTACCCGGACGAGCAGGTCCGCAAGATGCTGCCCGAGACGCTCCCCGCGCTGACCGAGAACACGATCACGGACCGCGAGAAGCTCATAGAGGAGCTGCACCAGGTCCGGGAGCAGGGCTTCGCCGTGGACCGCGAGGAGAACACGCTGGGCCTGCGCTGCTTCGGCGTCGCGATCCCCTACCGCACCCCGGCCCGCGACGCGATCAGCTGCTCGGTCCCGGTGGCCCGCCTCACCCCCGCCCACGAACAGATGGTGAAGGACGCCCTGTTCGACGCCCGCGACCGGCTGACGCTCGCCACCCGGAGGCTCTGAACGATGGAGGTCGCTCTCCGCAAGGTGCACGACAGCGACCTGCCGGTCTTCTACCGGCAGATGAACGACCCGGAGTCCCTCCGGATGGCCGCGTTCACCCCCGAGGACCCGGCCGACCGGAACGCCTTCGACGCCCAGTGGAAGCGGATCCGCGCCACGTCCGTGGTCCGCACCGTCCTGGCCGACGGGGATGTCGTCGGGAGTGCCGCGGTGTACGGGGAGCCGGGCGAGCGCGAGGTCACGTACTGGGTGGACCGCGCGTACTGGGGGCGCGGGATCGCCACGGCCGCGCTGCGGGCCCTGCTCGCCGAGGTACGTGAACGCCCGCTGTACGCGCGGGCGGCGGCCGACAACGAGGCGTCGCTGCGGGTCCTGCACAAGTGCGGCTTCCGGGAGAGCGCCCGGGCCAGTGGGTTCGCCAACGCGCGCGGCGAGGAGATCGCGGAAGTCGTACTGAAACTCCAGCATGAGGCATGAGGCATGAGGCATGAGGCATGAGGTCTGAGGTCTGAGGTCTGAGGTCTGAGGTCTGAGGCCACCCTCACATCCGTACGATCTTCATGAACATACGATGAGAAAACCAGGCGGAAAGGAACGATTCCCTCCGCCTCGTTCGTCTCCCCGAGCGGGATGAACAAGACGATCAGGCGCGCATCGGTCTTCGCGCTGCTCCTCGTGTTCGCTCTGCTGGTCAGGGCGACATGGGTGCAGTTCTACGAGGGCACGGCGCTCGCGGACGACAAGGACAACCGGCGCAACGCGATCGAGACGTACGCGGAGCCGCTCGGGAACATCATCGTGGCCGGGGAGTCGATCACCGGCGCGGCACGGACGAAGGACGGCGACCTCGAGTACAGACGCACCTACACGGACGGCAAGCTGTACGCGGCGGTGACGGGCTACGCCTCGCAGAGTTACGCGCCGACCCAGCTGGAGGGCATCTACCAGGACCTCCTGAACGGCACGGACAACCGCCTCAAGACCGCCATGGACACGGTCACCAACAAGCGTGCGGATCCGGGCAACGTGGTCACGACGATCGACCCCGCTGTGCAGAAGGCGGCGTACAAGGCGCTCGGCGACAACAAGGGCGCGGCCGTCGCGATCGACCCGACGACCGGCAAGATCCTGGCGGTCGTGTCGACCCCGTCGTACGACCCGTCGTCGCTCACCGACGCCAACACCGCCGGGACGGCCTGGAAGAAACTCACCGCCGACTCGGAGAAGCCGCTGACCAACCGTGCGCTGCGCCAGCCGCTGCCGCCGGGCTCGACGTTCAAGCTGGTCGTGGCCTCCGCAGCGCTGGAGAACGGGTTGTACTCGTCGGTGGACGAGAAGACCGACAGCCCGGACCCCTACACCCTGCCGGGCACCACCACGGTCCTGAAGAACGAGAGCACCTCCGCGCCCTGCGAGAACGCCACGATCCGGGTCGCGCTGCAGTACTCCTGCAACAACGTCTTCGGGCACATGGCCGTGCAGCTCGGGCAGGACAAGGTGCGGGCGATGGCGGAGAAGTTCGGCTTCAACGACGACAGCCAGGACGTCCCGGTGCGGGCCTACGCCAGCGTGTACCCCTCGGACATGGACAAGGCGCAGACGGGCCTTTCGGGCATCGGCCAGTTCGACGTCACCGCGACCCCGCTCCAGATGGCCATGGTGTCGGCGGCCATCGCCAACGGCGGCAAGCTGGTCTCGCCGCACATGGTCTCGCAGATCACCGACAGCGGCGGCGATGTGCTGAAGAACTACGACGACGAGGCGGGGACCACCCAGGTCGTCAGCTCCGGCACCGCCGAGCAGCTCCAGTCGGCGATGCAGACGGTCGTCGAGAAGGGCACCGGCACGAACGCGCTGATCGACGGCGTCACCGTGGGTGGCAAGACGGGCACGGCCCAGCACGGCGAGAACAACAGCAAGACGCCGTACGCGTGGTTCACGTCGTACGGCAAGTCCGACTCGACCGGCAAGGAGGTCGCCGTGGCGGTCATGGTCGAGCAGTCGGACGCGGCCCGCTCGGAGGTCAGCGGCAACGGACTGGCCGCGCCGGTGGCCAAGGCGATGATGCAGGCGGCGCTGCAGAGCTGAGCGCCGGCTGAGCCTTGGCCGCGCGACCAGCCGCGGGCCGTCCGTGGCTGGTCGCGCGGTTCCCCGCGCCCCTTTGGGGGCGCGGGTCTACTTGACGCCGAGGATCTGCTCGATCGGGTCGATCGCGAAGTACACCAGGAACAGCGCCGACGCCGCCCACAGCAGCCAGTGGATCTCCTTCGCCTTGCCCAGGACCGTCTTGATCAGGACGTAGGCGAGGAAGCCCGCGCCGATGCCGTTGGTGATCGAGTACGTGAACGGCATCACGGCGATGGTCAGGAACGCGGGGATGGCGATCTCGTACTGGTCCCAGTCGATGTTCTTGACCTGGGTCATCATCAGGAAGCCCACGGCGACCAGGGCCGGGGCGGCCGCCTGGAGCGGGACGATGGTGAGCAGCGGGGTCAGGAACAGGGCGAGAGCGAACATGCCGCCGGTGACCAGGTTGGAGAAACCGGTGCGCGAGCCCTCGCCGACGCCGGCCGCCGACTCGATGTAGGAGGTCGCGGAGGAGGACGAGGCCGCGCCGCCGGCGACCGCCGCCGCACCGTCGATCAGCAGCACCCGGCCGAGGTCGGGCACCTTGCCCTCGTCGTCCAGCAGACCCGCCTCGGCGCTGATGCCGACGACCGTGCCCATGGTGTCGAAGAAGTCGGACAGGATCAGCGTGAAGACCAGCAGGACGACGGTGATGGCACTGGTCTCACTGAAGGAGCCGAACAGGCTGAAGTGACCGATCAGTCCGAAGTCGGGAGTGTCGACCACCTTGTCCGGCCACGACGGCGTGGTCAGGCCCCAGGTCTTGATGTCGGCGATCGAGTTGATGACGATGGCCACGACCGTCATCGTCACGATGCTGATGAGGATGGCGCCCTTCACCTTGCGGGCGAGCAGTCCGACGGTCAGCAGCACACCGAGACAGAAGACGAGGACAGGCCAGCCACTGAGGGTGCCGGTGCCGCCGAGCTGGACCGGCACGGTGGTGCCCGCGACGTCGGGGATGCGGCTGACGAAGCCGGCGTCGACGAAGCCGATGAAGGCGATGAACAGGCCGATGCCGACACTGATCGCCTGCTTGAGCGGTTGCGGGATGGCGTGCATGACGGCCTCGCGCAAGCCGGTCACCACCAGCACACAGATCAGCAGGCCTTCGAGGACGATGAGGCCCATCGCGTCGTCCCAGCTCATCAACGGGGCGATCTGGAAGGCGACGACGGCGTTGAGGCCGAGTCCGGCGGCGAGCGCCAGCGGGAGGTTGCCGCCGACGCCCATGATGATCGTCATGACGGCGGCCACCAGGGCGGTGGCGGTGGTGAGTTGGACGGCGTCGAGCTGGTGGCCGAACTTGTCCTTGGCGCTGCCCAGGATGATGGGATTCAGGACAAGGATGTAGGCCATCGTGAAGAACGTGGCGAAGCCGCCACGTATCTCCCGGCCGAAGCTGGATCCCCGCTCGGAGATTTTGAAGAACCGGTCGACGCTGTTCGCCGCGGGTGGCGCCGCACTTGGCCGGTCGGTCACCTTCTGCGTTTCGGACATGGCGGGTACTCCTCGTTGCCTGAATGATCGGTGCGCGGATGCTGGCTGGATTGTTCCCTCGTCGAACCGGTTTCAGGTTTTCTCCGTGTTACGGAATCAGGTTCGGGCAGCCATACGCCGTTCGAAGCCCCGTACGAGCCAAGCGGTCGATCACTGCTACGCTTCCGGATCTCGCCCCGGCCACCTCCCCGGGCTTCCTCATGTCATTTGCATGACACACACAGGCGGCCCGCCGGGTGCCGCACGCCGCACCGAGAAGAGGTCACCCGTGGGCACAGTCGTCGACGACGCCGCCTCGGTGGAGTTCCATGCCTTCTTCGAGCGCCACTACGCCGAACTGTCCCGCCTCGCCCACCTGTTGACGGGAGAGGCGGACGCCGCCGACGATCTGGCGGCGGACGCGCTGCTGGCGCTGTGGCACCGCTGGGACCGGGTCCTGGCGGCCGACCACCCGGTGGCGTACGCGCGGGGTGTCGTCGCCAACCTGGCCCGTACCCGCATCCGCAGCGCGGTCCGCGAGCGCCGGAGAATCGCCCTCTTCTGGTCGCAGCGCGAGGAGAAGACGGAGAACCCGGACATCGCGGGCGTTGTGGACGTCCAGTCGGCGCTGCGTAGACTCCCGTTCCGCAAACGCGCCTGCGTGGTGCTGCGACATGCCTTCGACCTCTCGGAGAAGGACACCGCGCTCGCCCTGGGCGTCTCGGTGGGCACGGTGAAGAGCCAGACCTCGAAGGGAATGGCCGAGTTGCAGAAATTGCTCGGCGCTCAGGAAACCCGGCAGAAGATGCACGCGGTGATGGCGCGCACCAGTGAGGCCGGAGGAAGGGACCGATGACGATGCAGCAGGACGTGCACGACGAGCTGCGCGCCCGGCTGCACGAGGCGGCCGAGGCACACGAGCCGGACCGGGCCCGCGTCCTGGCCCGGATCGAACGCGGGATGGCCGGGCAGGAGCGGCCGGACCACCGGGCGACGCGCCCGCCCCTGTGGAGCTGGGTGCGGATCGTGAGTGCCACGGCCGCGGTCGCGGGCATGCTCGCGGTCGGCGGGTACGCGGTCGCCTCCGCCGTGAAGGACGACGCTCCCCCGCAGCAGGCGGTCGCGGTCTCCCCGACGCCGGCCGGATCCCCGCACGCGACGAACCGTCCGCCGGCCTCACCCCGCTCGACGCCCAGCTCCGGCGGCGCGCACACCTCGGGCAAGCCGAGCACGTCCCCCTCACCCACCGCCCCGAAGTCCACGCCCTCCGCCTCCTCGCTCCCGCCCGCCGACGGCAGCGAGGACGGCCCGCTGTGGTCGGACGGCTCGGTGGACCCGCACAGCAACGACTTCTGGGCGCAGAGCAACATCACCTTCAAGACCTCCGAACAACTGACGTCGCTCACCGTTCAGTTGAAGGTGGCGCAGACCGGCGGGATCAGCTCGACCGGTGCCTGGCGCTCGCTGCCCGAGGACGACTTCACGCTGACGGTGGACAAGCAGGAGGGCTTCCTCGTCTACACCTGGGTGCTCAAGGAGGGCCGTACGGTCGCGGTGGGTGAGTGGGTGTTCGCCGGGCAGTACGACCACGACCGCGGCGGCCGGGACGCGAAGGACGACCGCTACACGATCACGGCCACCACGAGCGGCCAGGAGCGCTCGGTGGGCGGCGACTTCGCCGCCCACGACGACGCCGAGGGCGACTCGTAAGAAATCTCCGGAGAGGCGGCAACCCTTTCCCCGCCCGTGGCGACCAGAAGACGCGACGAACTTCGCGTCCGACTCGCCGGTTCTCATCCCGCTCCCAGGTGGCGTACGCGACGGGACCGGCCCCCGCTCGGTCCGTGGATCGAACGGGGACGGTCCCGTCGGTCAAGCCCGTACCGACCGTCGCGGACTAGCTGACGAAGTACGTCGGGTTGGGCAGCTTGTACGTCCGGTCGGCGTAGCCGCCGTCGAGGTCGGAGTACTGGTCGCCGAAGTTGGCGATGACGTCGTACCCGAGGTCCTCGATGTGCTTGCGGGTGCCGGACTTGTACTGGACGGTCGTGCAGGTCCAGGTGCCCGGGGTGGCGCAGGCGCTGAGGTAGGACGGCGGGTTCGCCTTGTCCTTGAGGAACATGTGGTCGGCGTCGAGGTTCACATCGGCGCCGACCTTCTTCAGGTTCTCGACGGCGGCGGAGCGCTGCGCCTCACTGAGACCCGAGTTGTAGAAGACCTCGACGCCCTTGGACTCCGCGTACCGCACGAGCTCGGGGCTGCCGAAGACGGCCGGGCGGTCGGCCTTGTTGACGTAGTCCGCCCACGTGGCCGAGTCGTAGGTGTAGTTGTAGCGCCTCTCGTAGTCGAGGCTGAGCAGCAGCGTGTCGTCGATGTCGAAGACGACCGCGGGCTTCTCACCCTTGTGGTGTCCCTTGCGGGCGGCCTGGTCGATGTACTTCTTCGCGTCGGCGTCGATGCGCGCCAGGTCCTTGGCGTACTGGCTGTCGGTGGACGGCTGGTACACGCCGTTGCCGTCGAGCGCGGTGCCGTAGTAGGTGTCGATGTCCTTCACCAGGAGCCCGATGTTGTAGGGCTCGTGGGTGGAGTTGGCCGTGGACTGGCCGGCCGTGGCGGCGCCGGCGCCGTAGAGACCGGCGCCGGCGACGACGACGGCTGCGGCGAGCGCCGCGATACGCAGTGGCTTATGCATGACAGGTTTCTACGCGCGTCACCCTGGCGGACGCGAGCCCCGTTGCCTGATCGATACCTCCTTCACAGGCAAAAAACGGGTCAAGCGCCCCGGACGGGCTGGTCCATGGTCGCGCCGATGGTGGTGCTGCCCGTCGTCAGGAACGTGGTGGCGGGCGTGTGCACGACGATCGTCCGGCCGGGGCCGGCCACCTGGTCCACGGCCGCCTGGTCCTCCCCGCCTGGACGGAGTCGCCGGGGCGGACATGGAGGACGCGGCGGTCGTGGGCGAGAGCGGGGGCGGCGCCCGCGCCGGCGCTCGTCAGGAGGAATCCCCTGCGGGAGAGGGGGTGGGGGAGGTGCGAGGGCATGCGACTGCTCCTTCGCGGTGTGGCTCGTGCGGGTCGGGGGACGGGCCGGGGCGGTGCGCCCCGGCCCGATGGGCGGGTGCGTGTGCGGGGACGTCAGCGCAGGCGGCCGGCACCGGCGCCGCAGTCGACGATGCCGGGGACGGCCTTCGCCGGGTCGACCTTGGTGCGCAGGGTGGGCGTCCAGCCGGCGCCCGACTGGAGGACCTCGCCGGGGATCTCCGCGTTGTGGACGGCGATCAGGTCGGTGAGCGTGCCGTTGACGTAGTTGTCGGCGGCGGTGACCGGCGAGACGTTCCACCTCTTCAGGGTCTTCGCCGCGCTGATCCCGTCCGGCAGGGTGAACGCGTTGTGTTCGGCGACGAGCTGGGACTCCTTGCCGATGCCGAAGCTGTAGGAGTAGCCCTCGTCGGCCACGAAGTGGTTGTTGTAGGAGTCGACCTGCCCGAAGCGGACCCGGGGCGCGCGCTCCACCAGGCCCGAGAACAGGTTGTGGTGGAAGGTGACCTTCAGGTGTCCCCGGTCGCCCACGGCGGTGGACTCGCTGTCGCTGTTGCCGATCAGGATCGTCTTGTCGTGCTCGGTGAAGACGTTCCAGGAGGCGGTGACGTAGTCGGCGCCCCGGACGATGTCCAGTTCGCCGTCGTGCTGCTGGTAGAGCATGCCGAAGTAGGTGGGCGCCGCGCTGTCGGGGTGGCTGCCGTCGGTGAACGTGTTGTGGTCCAGCCACACATGGGTGGAGCCGTAGACGACGGCGGTGTCGTACTCGGAGTTCCAGTTGCCGTTGGTGCCGTCGGTGGGGTCCCACTGCGGGAAGCAGTCGATGGGGCTCTCGAAGGCGAGGTTGCGCACGATGACGTTGTCGACGGCCTTGATCTGGAGGCTGGCGCCCTTGAAGCCGGCGTTCTTGCCGACGCCGATGATGGTGGTGTTGGCGGGGATGTCCGCCTTGATGGCCGTGTCCTGGTCGGCGGCGGAGGCGCGGCGCAGTCCCTCGGGGCTGTCGTCGGGCTCGGCGCTCAGGTCGGTGTCCAGGCCCCAGGCTTCCGGTGAGTACTTCGCGAGGTAGGCGTCGAAGTCGTAGCCGGGCGCGGCGAAGGCGTCGCAGCCCTCGGAGACGGCGTCGATCGTCCCCTGCACCTTGATGATCTTCGGTGCGGTGCCGCCCTCGGCGAGGGCGGCCTTGAACTCCGCCCAGGTGGTGACGGTGTGGACATGGGCGGAGTCGGCGGCGGCACCTCCGGTGGTGCCGGTGCCGTAGGAGCCCCAGCCGTCGTTGGCGCCCAGGGTCTGGCGGGTGACGTCTCGGGTGTGGGCCTGGGCGGTGGTGCCGGTCATGGACAGCACGAGGGCGGTGCAGCCGATCAGCGCGGCCGCTCTCACTGTGGCATGGCCATGCCATTTCTGTGTCTTCATTGTGCGGCTCTCTCTTCCGGTTCTGGGATGGTTACGCGGCGGTCTGCGGCCAGGTGGTCCAGGACTCGGGGATCTCCTCGTCGACAACGGCGGCCACAGCAGCCGAGATGACCTGTCTGCGGGTAAGAGACACAACGGTGCCTTTCGAACCGGGGTTGAGGACGTTTCCCCAGGGGCGCGGGTCCGTATCGATATGCGGCTCCGCCGCGTGGGCGCGACCGGCTCGCGGCCGCGCCCACAACCGAAACCACCCGAGCTCAGTGGTTCTTCTTCCAGTCGGCCTGTGCGGCGTTCAGCTGGTCGGCAAGCGTGTCCAGGAATTCCTTCGCGCTCATCTTCCCGAGCAGCACCTTCTGGTAGTTCGGCTCGTTGTCGGCCTTGGAAATGGTGTTCCAGTCCGGCAGGTAATACGGCAGCTGCACAATCTTCGTGTCGCCCCCGTTCAACGCCTCCGCCGCCAGCCTCGTCGGCTCGGCACTCTGAATCCACGCGTCTTTCGCGGCATCGGTGTTCGCCGGCACCTGCCCCGCCGACTCGTTGAACTTGGAGTTCTCCGCGGCCGAGACGGCGAATTCGATGAACTTCCAGGCGGCCGTCTTGTTCTTGCTGGACTTGAACAGGCTCAGCCCGTCGACCGGATTGGAGATCTGCACACGCGTGCCGTCGTCCTGCGTCGGGTTCGGGATGCCCTTGAACTTGTCCGCGCCCAGCGCCTTCAGATGGTCCTGGTAGGAGCCCAGGTTGTGGCTCAGCATGCCGATCGTGCCGCTGTCCCACTGCGCGACCATCTTGGTGAAGTCGTTGTTGACGTCGGCGGACGGGGTGTCCTTCTTGTACAGCGCGACGTACTTCTCCAGGGCGGCCACGTTCTTCGGATCGTTGACGGTGGTCTTGTCGCCGTTCCAGAAGGAGGTGATGCCGGTCTGGCCGTACACCGCGTCGAGGGCCGGCGCGATGGATCCCTCACCGCCTCGGATGGTGAACCCGAACTTGTTCTTGCCCTTGTCGGTGAGCTTGTCGGCGGCCTGGTAGAACTTCGACCACGTGGTCGGGGCGTCGAGCCCGGCCGCCTGGAACAGGTCCGTCCGGTACCACAGCGTGCCGTTGTTGGCCGAGGTCGGCACCTGGTACAGCGTGTCTCCGCCACCGGCCGACTTGCTGACGTCGAGCAGGTTCTGGCTCAGCTTGCCGTTCAGCGAGCTCTTCTCGAGCCGGCTGTCCAGCGGCTCCAGAGCTCCCTGGACCGCGACCTCGGCGAGCACCGCGGTGCCCACGCCGCCGACGTCGGGCAGGCCGCCGCCCTGGATGGCGGTGTCGTACTTGGACTGGGCGCTCGCGGCGGGGATCCCGACGTAGTTGACCTTGATGTCCGGGTACTTCTTCTCGAAGTCGGCGATGATCTGCTTCCAGATGTCGGTGCGGACACCGCCGTTGTTGTCCCAGAAGGTGATCGTGCCCTTGCCGGAGCCCTCGTTGCCCTTGTCCCCCGCCGCGCCGCTGCCGTCGTCGCCGCAGGCGGTGGCGGTCAGCGCGAGCACGGAGCCCAGGGCGACGGCCATGGCGGCGCGCCTGCTTCTGCGGATGCTGCTCTTCATAGGTCGGCTCTCTTCTTCCGGATCCACGGAGATATGACGTTGCGGGGGGTCAGTGACGGTCGTGCGGCGCCAGGTCGCCCGGCTCATGCAGGACCCGTGCCGATCTGCTTCTGCGGCCCCGAGAACCGCGTCACCAGGGCGGGCACGGCTGCCGCCGGGTCCAGCCGACAGGCGTAGAAAAAACGGGGGTCGAAAGCGGTACCCCACTCGTCCTGCCGCCCGGTCGTGTTCTTGAGAATCGACCCGCGCTGCACCAACTCGGCGGCGACGGCCCCGGCGACCCGGATGACGTACGGCCCCTCGGCGGCCGCGTACTTCGCCAGCGAGGCCTGGTCGGTGACCGTGACGACCTCGCCGCCGGCTCCGCCGGAGGTGCCGTCCGCGAGGGAGGCGAAGCCGTGGGGCTGGTCGGTCCAGCGGGAAGCGGCCGACTCGTAGGCCGAAACGGTGGCGGCCTCGGCCTCGCCGACCGTGCCGAGTCCGAGGGCGGCGACCGGGCTCGCGACGGCGGCCAGGACGACGCCCCGCGTCGGCAAGCGCTTGCTATGGAGGTGCGTCATTGCGTCTCCCAACAGGCGTGCGGGTGGGGTGGGTTACAGGGGACTGATCCGGAACTGTGTGAACGTGGCCGCACCGGCGTGCCCGTGCCCCTCGGGCGCCGACGCGAACAGGCCGAGCAGGGCGCCGACCCAGCGCCAGGGCATGGCGGCGAAGACGGGACCCGACGTACGGAGGCCGTCACCGGCATCGGACGAAAAACGGCACCGCGCTCCGGCCCCGATCTCGATCCGCAGCCTCGCCCGCCCTTCGGGCGCGAGCCGTGGATGCTCGGCATCGCGCTCCTTCCCCCACTGCCCGAAAGGCGTGGGAGGTGCCCCCACGGCGACAGCCTCGGCGAACCGGTGCACGAGATGCACCGACCCGTCCGCACCCCGCTGGAGGCCGATCCAGCCGAACGCGTCCCCGAGGACCGCGAGCCCGGCCCGCGCCCCCGGCTCCTCGCTGTGCAGCTTCAGCTCCACCTCGACGGCGACGGGCTCTCCGGGCAGCCGCTGGGTGAGTACGCTCGGCAGTTTCCGCAGGTCGTGCACGTCGGCCGAGCGTACGCAGGTCAGCCGCAGCCCGTCGCCGGAGTGCTGGGTGGCCCAGCCGTCATGGGGGTTGGCCGTCCACGACCACTGGCGCCCGTACCGTCCGCCGGGGAAGTCGTCGTCGGTGGCGGGCGCGGCGGACGGCTGCGGCGGCAGGGCGGGCCGCCGGTGTACGGCGACGGGGGCGCCCCCTTCGCCGATCACCGGCCAGCCTCCCCCATCGCCCCACCGCATCGGCTGGAGGTGGACGACACGGCCGTACGCGCCGCGCTGCTGGAAGTGCAGGAACCAGTCCTCGCCGGACCCGGTGCGCACCCAGCCACCTTGGTGGGGGCCGTTGACGTCGGTGTCCTTCTGCTCGAGGACGATCTTCTCCTCGTACGGGCCGAAGAACTCCCGGGCCCGGAAGGCGCCCTGCCAGCCGGTCTCCACTCCCCCCGCGGGCGCCAGGATCCAGAACCAGCCGTCGTGCTTGTAGAGCTTGGGCCCTTCGAGGGTGAACCAGCCGGGGATCCGGTCCCCGTCGACGATCAGCTTGCCGTCGTCGAGGAGGGAGGTCCCGTCGGGGTGCATACGGTGGCCGGTGAGGCGGTTCTTCACGCCGGAGCGGGACTTGGCCCAGGCATGGACGAGATACGCCTCACCGGTCTCGTCGTCCCACAGGGGACACGGGTCGATGAGTCCCTTGCCCTCCTTCACGAGGTGCGGGCGGGTCCAAGGGCCGCGTATCTCAGGGGCGTTGATCTGGAAGATGCCCTGGTCGGGGTCGCCCCAGAAGATCCAGAAGCGGTCGTCGTGGTGCCTCAGCGACGGAGCCCAGACCCCGCAGTCGTGGCGCGGAGCCCTGAACTCCTCCCAGGGTTCGAGGCGTTCGAGGGCGTGCCCGACCAACGTCCAGTTGATCAGGTCGCGGGAGTGCAGCAGCGGCAGGCCGGGGGCGCGGCCGAAGCTGGACGCGGTGAGGTAGAAGTCGTCGCCGACGCGGACGACGTCCGGGTCGGACCAGTCGGCGTTCAGGACGGGATTGCGGTAGGTCTCCTGGGTCACTGGCCGGCCGCCTTCCGCACCAGTGCCGCGGCCGCGTCCCGGCCGAGGCGGCCGTCGGCGACCACGGTGACGATCCGGCGTACGGCGGTGTCGCCGGGCTCGATGGTCAGCCGCTCCTCGGACGCCAGGGACGAGCCGACGCCCGGGTACTCGGTGGCGCGTACGAACCAGGGGTCGCGGCGGGTGGCGTCCGTGGCTCCGGCGAAGACCAGCGTCCAGGTGGCGCCGGCCAGGGCGAGCCAGTCGGCGCGGGTGCCGTGGACGCCGGCCTCGCCCTCGGTGTCGGCGGTGAAGACATCCGGGGGCCGGTCTTCCTTGCGGGCGCGCCAGAAGTAGCCGCCGTAGGCCGCGCCGGAGCGCCCGTTGGTGGCCGGGCTGCCGATCGACAGCGGGTCCGGGGTGACATTGGTGAGGGAGAAGGTGAAGTCCAGCGCCCAGGCGGCCTCGGTGAGTTCGACGGCCGCGACCGTACGGCGCTCGCGCAGCAGCTCCGCGCCCGCGGCCACCCAGCGCAGCTCCTCCACGAAGCCGTCGGGATCGCGCAGCTGGAAGGCCGTGTGCCGCTGGGCGCCGTGGTTGTCGAGCTCGGTCGGACCCTGGTCGCGGACGAAGGTACGCCCGCCCCAGAAGTTGTGCCCCTCGACGTCGGGAACGGCGACACCGACGCCGAGATGGTGGATGTGATCGGCAGGGCTGAGTTCGGTCACGACCGTGCCGGCCAGGGTGGTGACGGGGTGCAGATACGGGCGGGGGGAGAGCCGCCCGGGCAGCTCGGGCCGGGTCACGTAGCGGCCGACCGGGCGGCCCGCGACGCGCAGAACCGGTGAGTCGTTCGCCGTCATCAGGTACTCACCTCTTTCGGGTTCGCTGTCGTGAGCGCCCAGGGGGCGCCCAGTTCGGAGTAGAGGGCGAGGGTGTCGGCGGCGGCCGCGACGAGTCCGTCGATGCCGGGCACGACCCGGCGGCCCTCGGCGGAGAGCAGGTGCCAGGCACCGGCGGGCAGCGGCGCCGGGTCGGGGGCCAGCCGGATCGCCTCGACGACCTTCATGAACGCGCCGGTCGCGTCCGGCGGGACGAGCAGCGGGGTCCGCCCTGTCTCGTCGGTGAGGTGCTCGACGAGGTTCTCCAGCAGGTCCGTACGGCCGTACTCGTACTCCTCCGGGCCGTGATCCGCGCGCTGGAGGAGGACACGGTCCTGCTTGTACCAGAAGGTGATCCGGCCGCGGCTGCCGTGCACGACGACGTACGGCTCGTCCGGGTCCTCGGCGCACAGCGTCGCGGCGACCGTGACCCGGTGGCCCTGCGCGGTGGTGACGCGGACGCAGGACGTGTCGTCGGACTCGATGTCGTTGGCGCGCAGCAGCTCGGTCTCGATGTGGGTGACGTCCTCGGCGCGGCTGGAGCCGCCCAGGGCGAGCGCGGTGGCCACGGCGTGTGCGAGGGGGTTGGTGAGGACGCCGTCGATCACGTCGACGCCGTTCAGCCGCCGCCGGCCCGCCCAGGGCGCCCGCCGGTAGTAGGCCTCGGCGCGCGCCCAGGCGCCGGCGCCGCCGATCCCGGCCACCGCGCCGATCGCCCCCTCCGCGATCAGCTCGCGGATCGCGGGCAGGGCGTGCGCGCCCAGCGACTGGAAGCCGATCTGGCACACGACACCGGCCTTCGCGACCCCGTCGGCCATCCGGCGGAACTCGGCGTAGGAAGGGGCCGGCGGCTTCTCCAGGAGGATGTGCACGCCCCGCTCGGCGGCCGTCAGTGCGAGGTCGGTGTGGGTCGGGATGGGCGTGCAGATCACGGCGATCCGGGCGCCGGTGGAGTCGAGGAGCGCGCCGAGGTCGGCGGACTGCTCGGGCTGACCGAGGCCGTTGAGCTCGTCCGCGGTGAGCGGGGTCAGCTCGCACACGCCCGCCAGCCGTACGAGTCCCTTGTCCTGGAGCCGACGGATGTTGTCGAGGTGCCAGCGGCCGTGACCCCGTGCTCCGGCGAGGACGATGGGCAGTGCGGTCATGGGATCCTCCCGGCGCCGGCGCCGCGCGCCACCTCTCGGTCGGCCGCCTCGGCGCTGTCGATCTTTCCGTGCAGGGTAGGCGTCCGGCCGACGTCGGCTGTGAGAGCTCGCTCGCTTCCCGAAGGGTGACGCGCGCCTGATCGCCCAGACGTTCGACAACTCATCCCTTCACCGCCCCCGCGCTGAAGCCGGTGATCAGCCACTTCTGGATGAACGCGAACACGATCACGACGGGTACGGCCGCGATGATGCCGCCCGCGGCCAGCGCGCCCAGGTCGACGCTGTCCGAGCTCATCAGGGTGTTGAGGCCGACCGGGATGGTCTGCTTGCTCTGGTCGGACAGGAACATCAGGGCGAACAGGAAGTGGTTCCAGGCGTGCACGAAGGCGAAGGAGCCGACGGCGATCAACCCGGGCCGCAGCAGCGGCAGTACGACGATACGGAAGGCGGTGAACCGGGTGCAGCCGTCCACCCAGGCGGCCTCCTCCAGGGAGTACGGCACGTTCCGGATGAAGCCGCTGATGAGGATCATCGACAGCGGAAGCTGGAAGACCGTCTCGGCGATGATGACGCTGCCCAGCGAGTTGATCATCTGGAGCTTGGCGAAGATCTGGAACAGGGGCACCAGGAGCAGCGCGCCCGGGACGAACTGCGAGCACAGCAGGGCCAGCATGAAGGCCCGCTTGGCCTTGAAGTCGAACCGGGCGAGCGCGTAGCCGCCGGCCAGGGCGACGACGGTGGTCAGGAACAGGGTCGCCACGCCGATGAGCACGCTGTTCTGGAAGTACGTGCCGAAGCTCCGCTCCGTCCAGACCTTCTCGAAGTGGTCGAAGGTCATCGGCCAGGGCACGAGCGAGGTCGAGCCGGCCGGGCGCACGGCGAAGAGCAGGATCCAGTAGAACGGGATCAGGGTGAAGAGCAGGTAGACCGACAGGGGGAGGTAGATCTGCCAGCGCGGGGCCTCGTCCCAGGCCCGGCGGCGCTTGGCGGGGCCCGGGGCTTCGGGGGCGACCCGCTCGGGAGCGGGTGCGACCACGGTCGCCTCTTTGGTGATCACTTGTCCTCGCCTCCGAACTTGCTCAGCCGCAGATAGACGACCGAGCAGAAGAGCAGGATCACGAACGCGACCGTGGTCAGGGCGGACGCGTAGCCGAAGTTGTGGGCGTCGACGCTGGTGTTGGCGATGTAGAGCGGGAGCGTCGTGGTCTCGCCGGCCGGGCCGCCACCGGTGAGGGTGTAGAGCAGGTCGACGTTGTTGAACTCCCAGACCGCGCGCAGCAGCGTGGACAGGACGATCGCGTCCTTCAGGTGGGGCAGCGTGATGTGCCAGAACTGCTTCAGCCGGCTGGCGCCGTCGACCTCGGCGGCCTCGTACAGGTCCTTCGAGACGGACTGGAGGTCGGCGAGGATGAGGATCGCGAAGAAGGGGACACCGCGCCACAGGTCGGCGACGATCGCCGCCGGGAACACCGTGGAGGTGTCCGACAGCCAGCTGGTGCCGTAGTCGCCGATGCCCATGTCCGCGAGGTAACGGGTGATGCCGGTCTGGGAGTTGTAGAGCAGCACCCAGATCGCGGAGGTCAGCACGCCGGAGACGGCCCACGGGGAGAAGACCAGAGCACGGCCGAGACCCCGGCCGACGAAGGTCTGGTTGACGATCAGCGCCAGCGCGAGACCGCACAGCAACTGCAGCCCGACCTCGACGACGACCCACTTGGCGCTGAAGGTCAGCGTGTCCCAGAACTGCGGGTCGTCGGTGAAGGCGTGGACGAAGTTGTCGAAGCCCGCGTAGCCGTTTCGCCACGGCTTGGTGGGGTTGTAGTTCTGCAGGCTGTAGTAGAAGACGCTGATGACCGGGTAGGCGATGAAGCCCAGCATCAGCAGGGCCGCCGGGGCGATCAGCAGATACGGGAGCCTGCGGGGCGTGGCGGAGGCACGGCGCCGCCGGGGTGGCGCGGGCGGTTTCGCCACGGCTGCGGCTTGGGCCATGACTGTTCTCCGTTCGCTTGCGGTGGGTCGTGTGCGGGGGGCGGGTTGCGTTGCGTCGCGCAGGAAGCGCTTGCTACCAGCTCATGCGTGAAGCGCTTCGCGTGTCTCGTTCGATCTCGTTTTCTCGTTCGATCTGCGGATCAAGGGAGCGGGAGGCCCGGAAGGCCGCCCTCACCCCGCGTACGGGTCCGGCACCTTGCCCGGCCGGGCCAGGAACTCGAAGTCGCAGCCGGTGTCGGCCTGGGTGACCTGCTCGTTGTAGAGCGCGCCGTAGCCGCGTTCGTAGCGCACGGGCGGCGGTGTCCACTCCGCCCTGCGCCGCTCCAGCTCCTCGTCGTCCACGTCGAGATGGAGGGTGCGTGCCTCGACGTCCAGGCTGATCGAGTCGCCCGTGCGCACCAGGGCGAGCGGTCCGCCGATGTACGACTCCGGTGCCACGTGCAGCACACAGGCGCCGTAACTCGTGCCGCTCATCCGGGCGTCGGAGATCCGCACCATGTCCCGCACGCCCTGCTTGAGCAGATGGTCGGGGATGGGCAGCATCCCGTACTCCGGCATGCCCGGGCCGCCCTTGGGGCCGGCGTTGCGCAACACCAGCACGCTGTCCGCGGTGATGCCGAGCTCCGGGTCGTTGATGGTCCGCTGCATCGTCCTGTAGTCGTCGAAGACGACCGCGGTTCCGGTGTGCTTGAGCAGGTGCCGCTCGGCGGCGATGTGCTTGATGACGGCGCCGTCCGGGCAGATGTTGCCGCGCAGGACGGCGACCCCGCCCTCGCCCGCGACCGGGTTGTCCCGCGGGCGGATGACGTCGTCGTTGTGCACCTGGGCGCCGGTGATCTGCTCGCGCAGGGTGTCGTACGAGATCGTCGGCCGGTCGAGGTGGAGCAGGTCCGGGATGCGGGAGAGGAACCCGGGGAGGCCGCCAGCGAAGTGGAAGTCCTCCATGAGGTACGTCCGGCCGCCGGGGCGGACGTTGGCGAGAACGGGGACCGTGCGGGCGATGCGGTCGAAGTCGTCGAGGGTGAGAGTGACGCCGGCGCGGCCCGCCATGGCGATCAGGTGGATGACGGCGTTGGTGGAGCCGCCGAGGCCGAGGACGGTGGTGACGGCGTCCTCGAAGGCGTCACGGGTGAGGATGGCGGAGAGGGTCCGCCCCTTGTGGACTTGTTCAACGATCCTCATGCCGGATGACGCGGCCATCCGATCGTGCCCCGAGTCCACGGCGGGAATGCTCGACGCCCCCGGAACCGTCACACCGAGCGCCTCCGCGGCGGCCGTCAGCGTGGACGCCGTACCCATCGTCATGCAGTGCCCGGGCGAACGCGCGAGCCCGTTCTCCAGCTCGGCCATCTCGCAGTCGCCGATGAGGCCGGCCCGCTTGTCGTCCCAGTACTTCCACATGTCGGTGCCGGAGCCCAGGACCTCGTTGCGCCAGTGTCCGGGCAGCATGGGCCCGGCGGGCACGAAGACGGTCGGCAGGTCGACGGAGGCCGCCCCCATGAGGAGGGCGGGGGTGGTCTTGTCGCAGCCGCCCATCAGCACGGCACCGTCCACCGGATACGACCGCAGCAGTTCCTCGGTCTCCATCGCGAGCATGTTGCGGTAGAGCATCGGCGTCGGCTTCTGGAAGGTCTCGCTCAACGTCGACACCGGGAACTCCAGCGGGAAGCCGCCCGCCTGCCACACACCCCGCTTCACGGCCTGGGCCCGGTCCCTCAGGTGCACATGGCAGGGGTTGATGTCGGACCAGGTGTTGAGGATCGCGATGACGGGCTTGCCGAGGTGCTCCTCGGGGAGGTAGCCGAGCTGGCGGGTGCGGGCGCGGTGGCTGAAGGAACGCAGTCCGTCGGTGCCGTACCACTGATGACTTCTGAGCTCCTCCGGGCGCTTCACCGGGCGCTCTTCCCCGGGCTTCATATGGACCACCCGGCGGCGATGGCGGCGACCTCGGCCCGCTCCTGCTCCGGCAGGGCCCTGCTGGGCGGGCGGACCTCGCGACGGCACAGGCCGAGGGAGGCAAGGGCTTCCTTGACGACGGTGACGTTGTTGGCGGAACCGCCCGCCGCACGCAGTTCCTCGAAGCGGCGGATCTGTTCCCAGACCTTCATGGCGGCCGGGTAGTCACCGGATCGAAGCGCTTCGATCATGTTCAGCGAAACGGACGGGGCGACGTTCACGAGTCCGGAGGTGAAGCCGGTGGCCCCCGCGGAGAAGTACGAAGGGGCGTAGGGCTCGGCGAGACCGGCGACCCAGACGAACCGTTCCAGTACGGCGTCGCGGGCGAAGGCGGCGAAGCGGGAGGCGTCGGGGACGGCGTACTTGACGCCGATGACGTTCGGGCAGGCGTCGGCGAGCTCGGCGAGGCGGGCGCCGGCCAGCTGCGCGTTGCGGATGTACGGGACGACACCCAGCTCCGGCACGGCCTCGGCGATGGCGCGGTGGTAGTCGACCCAGCCGCGCTGCGAGACGTAGGGGTGGACTGGCTGGTGGACCATCACCATCTGCGCGCCGAGCTCGCGGGCGTGGCGCGCGGAGGCGACGGCGGTGGGGATGTCGTGCCCGACCCCGACGAGGATCATTGAACGATCCCCCGCCTCATCGATCGTCAACTCAGTGACCAGACGGCGCTCTTCGGGAGTGAGGGCGTAGAACTCGCCGGTGTTTCCGTTGGGAGTGAGGGTGGTGATCCCGCCGTCGAGCAGACGGCGCAGCAGAGCCCGGTGAGCGTGCTCGTCGACGGAGCCGTCCTCAGCGAACGGGGTCACCGGGATCGCCACCACGTCGGCCAGGGCCGCCCGCTGGGTCTCGAACGCCACGCTGCTCATTCCTGACCTTCCTCTGCCTCGGCCTGGGGAAACGCTCGCCGCACGAAGGACGCGATGTGGGCGTGCAGGGCGCTCGCCGCACCGTCCGCGTCCCCGGCCAGGGCGAGCCGCAGGATCTCCCGGTGCTCACCGGCCTCCCGCTCCCAGGAGGGCGAGGCCGCCCAGGCGACCGCGGAGACCAGGGCCGCCTGGTCGCGGACCTCGTCGAGCATGCGGCCCAGCAGCGGATTGCCGCACGGCAGGTACAGGGCGCGGTGGAACTCCCGGTTGGCCAGGGAGCGTTCGGCGGCGTCCGTGGCGTCGTCGGCCCGGGTCAGCGCGTCACGCGCGGCGTCCAGGGAGGCCCCGCGCCGTACCGCACGCTTCAGCGCCTCGGGCTCCAGGAGCAGCCGGACGTCGTAGACCTCGCGCGCCATGTCCGCGTCCACCATGCGCACCGTGACGCCCTTGTACTGGTTCATCACGACGAGTCCGGTGCCGGCCAGGGTCTTGAGCGCCTCGCGCACCGGGGTCTTGGACACCCCGAACTGCGCGGCGAGCTCGGTCTCGACCAAGGCCTGACCGGGCGTCAACTTTCCGGTGAGGATGCGGTGTTTGATCCCTTCCAGCACGAACTGCGTGCGGGAGGGGATCGGCGTGGGCACAGAGGTCATGCGCGCCTCTCGGATCTCGCGTATCGGATCTCGCGTATCGCGTCTCATATATGACGTACGAAGTACGACGCGTTGAAGGTAGGAGTGGCCCTGTGTTTCGTCAATGCTTCTGGCAAAGGAAGTCGAGGTTGCCGGGACGGAAGGGGCGCGGACGCCTCAGAAGTTCCGCGTCTCACCCTCGCGCGCGGCGGAGGTCCTGCCGCCGAAGAGCGCGGCGGCGCGTTCGACGGCCGCCTCCCGGGTGAGTGTGGGACCCACATGGGTGATCAGAAGTTCTCGCGCGCCCTTCGCGTACGCGGCCGCGTCCTCGGGTGTGAGATGCACCTGGCGTTCGCCTTCGCGACGGCGGTCGATGTCGGCCTCGCAGAGGAACACGTCGGCGCGGTGGGCGAGTCGGGTGAGCGCGTCACAGGGACCGCTGTCCCCGGAGTACGCCAGGACGCTCCCCTGGCATTCGGCGCGCAGTCCGTACGCCTCGGTGTCGTGGAGGACGGCGTGTGAGGCGAGCCGGAGGTTCCCGTGCTGTGCGACATGACCGTCGTGCACGGGACGGAGGTCGATGACGCCGCTCAGGAAGCGTATGTCCGGACGCCCGAAGAACCCGGCGAGGCGGCGCGCGCAGTCCTCCGGGGCGTACACGGGGATCGGGGCCGGCGGGGTGAGCCCGCCGTAGGCGAACGCGTAGACGGCGGAGAGCAGGTCGGCACTGTGATCGGCGTGCAGGTGGGAGATCCAGATCGCCGTGAGCCGAGCGGGATCGGTGTGCCGCTGCAACTCGGCAAAGGTTCCCGGTCCGGCGTCCACCCACACCTCGGCGCCCCCACCACGGAGCAGATAGCCGGAGCAGGGGCGGTCCGGCTGCGGGTGCGGGGAGGCGGTGCCGAGGACGGTGAGGCTCATGGGCATGGCCGGGAGACTACGTTTCCCGGCCCCCGCCCGCTCTCCGATCGGGATCGTTCACGGCTTCCGGCCCGGGTCCCGGCCGCTCAGTCCCCAGGAACGGCAGACCGACGGCGACCGCGGAACCCATCGCGGCTTCTACGGCACCTGCCCGATGCCCGTGCCCCCGCCTTAGCACCACGATGACCAGGCATGACGACAACCTGGACAGTGGTGCGCGTGCTGCGCGACCGCACCGCGGCGCTGTATCTGGCGGCCCTCGTGGTCTCCGGATTCGGCACCTCGGCGCTGTGGCTGGCGGCCGGCGTGTGGGTGAAGGACCTGACGGGTTCGGACGGGCTGGCGGCGCTGTGCATGCTCGCCATGTGGGCGCCGTCCCTGGCCGGCCCGCTGCTGGGCACCCTGGCCGACCGCACCCGCCGCAAGCCGCTGCTGATCGCGGTCGACCTGCTCATGGCGGCACTGCTGCCCACGCTCTTCATCGTCGACTCCCCGGGCGGTCTGTGGCTGCTCTTCACGGTCCTGTTCGTGTACGGCGCGGCGTCCGTCGTCCACGAGGCGGCCAAGTCGGCGCTGGCCGCCGCCGCGGTGGACCCGGCGCTGCTCGGCGACTTCAACGGGCTGCGGATGACCGCCGTGGAGGGCATGAAGCTGGTGGCCCCGCCGGCGGGGGCGGGGGTCTACGCGGCGTACGGCGGCCCGAGCGTCGCCCTCCTGGACGCGGTGACCTTCGTGTGCGCGGCCCTCCTCTACGCCTGCGTCCGGGTCCGTGAGAGCAGGCCCGAGCCGCCCACGACGGGCTGGCGGGAGCGGACCGCCGAGGGCGCCCGCCACCTGTGGGCGCACCCCAGGCTGCGCGGCCTGGTCCTGGCGGGCGGTACGACGATGCTCTTCGCGGGGCTCAACGGAGCGCTGGTCTACGCCGTCGTGGACGGCCTCGGCCACTCCCCCGCGTTCACCGGCGCGCTCGCCGCCGTACAGGGCGCCGGGTCGGTCGCGGTCGGGTTGGCCTCCGGTCCGGTTCTGCGCCGCCTCGGTGAACGGTGGTTCGCGGCGACCGGGATCGCGCTGACCGCCGTCGCCGTGGCGCTGCGGGCGGTCCCCTCCGACGCGGTGGCCCTGGGGTGCGGCGCGGCGATCGGCATGGGGCTGCCCTGCGTGCTGATCGCCGCGCTCACCGCCGTACAGCGTGAGACCCCGGGCCCGCTGCTGGGCCGCGCCGCCGCCGGCGCCGACACCCTGATGTTCGCGCCGAACGCGATCGGGCTGGCCGTGGGCGCGGGCCTGGTCGAACTGGTCCCCTACCAGCCGCTGCTGGTGCTGTTCGGTGCGGCACTGCCGGTGGCGGTCGTACCGCTGTTTCAGCGTGCGGCGAGCGCCTCCCGCACCGCAGCCAGGTCGCCGTCCGACGCCAACCCCGCGTGATAGAGGCGCAGTTGGGTGGCGCCGAGGTCGCGCGCCCGTGCCGCGTCCGCCGCCAGGGTGCCGGGGCTGCCGCCCATCCCGGAGACCACGGTGAAGTTGGCGGCGACGACCGCCCCCTCCCGCCCCTGCTCCGCGAAGGGCGTCAGGAGGCCGGTGCCGCCCGCGCAGGGCACGACCACGCCGTCCGCGACGGACAGGATGTGCGCGGGGTCGACGCCGGCGTTCGCGCCGCAGTGGTACGGCACCGGGTCCGCGTGCAGCAGGACCTGGAAACCGTCGGGTGCGGCCGCGCGGACCGCGGCGACGGCCGCCTCCTGGAGCGTGCGGGCCGTTTCGTCGCGCCACGCGCGTGTGGCGGTCGCGTACGTCTCGCCGAGCATCTTCTCGACACCCGCCCAGCCTCCGTCGTCGGCCGCGCCCTGCCACAGCGGCTCGAGCGCGTCGCGTACGGCGGTCGCCAACTCGTCGGCGTCCAGGCCCTGTTCTCCGTACCCCGCCCGGCAGGCCGGGCAGAAGCAGAGCGCCATCAGGTACTGTCCGGCGTCCCCCAGGCCGACCCCGCCGGTCTTGTCGTGGGCGTGCAGATGGGGCAGCCCGTACCAGCCGAGGGACTCCAGCTCGGTGCCGCCCGCGCCGGGGCGTACGGCGGCCTCGGCGGCCAGGTCGACGAGGTACGCGCGCGTGGCGGGCTGCGCGATGCACGGCGCCCAGGGGTAGCGGTCGCCGTAGGCGTTGACGACCGAGGTGTCCGGATGCTCGGCGCCCAGGCGGGAGTTGTGCGCGAGGACCACCCAGGTGTGCACGTCCAGACCGGCGGCCGAGAGCGCGGCGGCCGCCTCGCCGTAGGCGTCCCCGGGCGCCCAGTCCCCGGCCGGGTACGGGCGCAGGGCACGGCCCGCCCAGCGGCCGTCGGCGGGGTAGAGCACGGCCGCGTGCTCGGCGGTGACGATGCGGTGGCGCGGGTGACGCGGGGTCAGGGCGCGGGTGGAGTGGTAGGCGGCGGCGAGGGTGACCTGCTCGACGCCGAGGGCGGCGATGCGCGCGGGCGCTTCCGGATCGCCGTTGACGTCCCAGGGGTAGACGAATGCCGACGCCTTCACTTGTCCTCCTCCAGCAGCGCGTAACCGCGTTCGATCACCTGAGCGAGTTGCTTGACATGGTCCTCGGTCGGCTCGTGCAGCGGCGTCCGCACCTCCCCGACGTCGAGCCCGCGCAGCCGTACGCCGGCCTTGACCAGGGAGACGGCGTAACCACGGCCCTGGGCGCGCAGTTCGACGAAGGGGCGGTAGAAGCCGTCCAGGAGGCGGTGCGCGGTGGTGTCGTCGCCCGTCCGGAGCGCCTGGTGGAAGGCGAGGGCGATCTCGGGGACGAAGCAGAAGACGGCGGAGGAGTAGAGGGTGATGCCGAGGGCGCGGTAGGCGAGCTGGGTCTGCTCCGCGGTCGGCAGGCCGTTGAAGTACAGGAAGTCGCCGGGCACCTCGGACCGTACGGCGCTCACGATCCGCTGCATGAGGTCCAGGTCGCCGAGGCCGTCCTTGAGGCCGATGATCCCGTCCGTGCGCGCCAGCCCGACCACGGTCTCCGGGGTGAACACGGCGTTGTCGCGCTGGTAGACGATGACGGGCAGGTCCGTCGCCGCGGCCACGTCCCGGTAGTGCCGCAGCAGCCCTTCCTGGCCGGCGACCACGAGGTACGGCGGCATGGCGAGCAGGCCGTCCGCGCCGGCCGCCTGCGCGAGCCGCGCGTACCGTACGGCGAGCGCGGTCCCGTACCCGGCGCCCGCGACCACCGGGACGCGCCCGTCGGTCGCCTCCACGGCCGCCCGTACGCACGCCTCGAACTCCTCGGGCGCCAGCGCGTGGAACTCCCCGGTGCCGCAGCAGGCGAAGACGGCGGCGGCACCGGCCTCGACTCCACGGCTCACGTGCGTGCGGTAGACGTCGAGGTCGACGGAGCCGTCGGGCCCGTAGGCGGTGACGGGGAAGAACAGCGGCCCGCTGGGGATGCCGAGTCGAGCGGCGAGAGGGGCTGGCGTCACGGGCTCTCCCTGGGACAGGCGCTCACGTTTCCGATCCGCGCTCATGCTTCTGATCGGTGTCTACATTTCTGAACATGCTCACCCTATGGAGGCCGTTCCGGGCCGGTCAAGCGCCCAAATCCCCGACACAGAAGCGGATTCACCAGGTCCGCGCCACATCCGCGCCACACTTGACGGGACCTGCCGACGATCCTTAGCGTTTCCACGGATGTGAATATCGTCCACAGATGCGGCCACCTGTCTTAGGCGGCGGACCCAAGGAGACCCGAGGATGCCCGCTCCCCGCACCGTTCTGCTCACCGGCGCCGCCGGCGGGCTCGGCACCCTGATGCGGAACCTGCTCCCGGCCTTCGGCTACGAGCTGCGCCTCCTCGACGTGCGCCCGATCGAGGGCGACCCGGACGCGATCACGGCGGATCTGGCCGACCGGGAGGCCCTGCGAGAGGCCGTCCGGGGTGTCGACGCGATCATCCACCTCGCGGGCATCTCCCTGGAAGCCCCCTTCGAGAAGATCCTCAGGGCGAACATCGAGGGGACCTACAACCTGTACGAGGCCGCCCGCGAGGAGGGTGTCGGGCGCATCGTCTTCGCCTCCTCCAACCACGCGGTGGGCTTCACGCCCGCGCCCTTCGCAGACGCCCCCCTGATCCCGATCGACACCCCGCGCCGCCCGGACACCTTCTACGGCCTGTCCAAGTCGTTCGGCGAGGACCTCGCGCAGCTCTACTGGGACAAGCACGGCCTGGAGACCGTCTCGGTGCGCATCGGCTCCTGCTTCCCGGAGCCCACCAGCGTGCGCATGCTGTCGATCTGGATGAGCCCCGCCGACGGCGCCCGCCTCTTCCACGCGGCCCTGACCGCCGAGCACGTCGGCCACACCGTCGTCTACGGCTCATCCGCGAACACGCGCCTGTGGTGGGACCTGACGACCGCGCGGGCGCTCGGCTACGAGCCGCGGGACGACTCCGAGCCGTACGCCGAGAAGCTGATCGCCGAGCAGGGCGAGCTGGACCCGGACAACATCGCGCACGCCCATCTGGGCGGCCACTTCGTGAGCGACCCGCCGATCTGGCCGTACTGACCGCACCCCCTCGCGCCGAGGGGCGGGGGCGAATCACCCGCCCGGGACGCCGCACCCAATTGGCCGCTGGGTAAGGGAACGGTAAAGCGACCCCGCTCGTTCACCCGGCATGACAGCTATGACCCCCGGCTCGAACATCCCTCTGTCCGCCGCCCGCGTGACGGTGGACGTCGCCGCCCCCGTGCGGCTCGACGTATCGGGCCTGCTGCTCACCGCCGACGGCAAGGTGCGCTCCGACGACGACTTCATCTTCTACAACCAGCCGACCGGCCCGGGCGTGACGTACCGCTCGGGCGGCGGCACGGCCCCCGACGCGATCACGGTCGACACCTCCGTCGTGCCCCCGGGCATCGAGAAGATCGTCATCACCGCGAGCCCGGACGCCGCGGGCCAGACCTTCCAGGGCATCGAGCCCACGGCCACGATCCGCAACGCGGACGACAACAGCGTCCTGGCCACGTTCACGCCCCCGCAGCTCGGCACCGAGACCGCACTGGTGGTCGTCGAGGTCTACCTCCGCAACGGCGCGTGGAAGGCCCGCGCGGTCGGCCAGGGATACGCCAACGGCCTGGCCGGCATCGCCACCGACTTCGGCGTGTCGGTCGAGGAACCCGCCGCGGCCGCCCCGCCCGCCCCCGCGCAGCCGGTCGCCCCGCCCCAGCCGACCATGCAGCCCCCTGTCACTGCGCCCGCCCCGCCCCTGACCGCTCCCCCGGCTCCGCCCGCGCCGCCGGCCGCCGCCCCCGGCACCGGGAAGATCAACCTCGACAAGGGCCGGGTCAGCCTCCAGAAGAACCAGACCGTCTCCCTGGTCAAGGGTGGCCGCCCCCTGCTCTCCCAGGTCAAGATGGGCCTCGGCTGGGAACCCGCGTACCGCGGGAGCGACATCGACCTGGACGCCTCGGTCATCGCCTACGGCCCGCAGCGCAACCACGTCGACAGCTGCTACTTCGGCAAGCTCTCCATCGTGGGCGGCGCCATCAAACACTCCGGTGACAACCTCACCGGCGAGGGCGGTGGCGACGACGAGGTGATCACCGTGGACCTCGGCCGTCTGCCGCAGGAAGTCACCGGCCTGGTCTTCACCGTCAACTCCTTCTCCGGCCAGAAGTTCACCGAGGTCGCCAAGGCCTACTGCCGCCTGCTGGACGCCGCGACCGGCGAGGAACTCGTCCGCTTCGACCTCACCAACGCCGAGCCGCAGACGGGCGTGCTGATGGCGAAGCTGATCAGGCAGTTCTCCGGCGAGTGGGAAATGACCGCGATCGGCGACTTCGTCAAGGCACGCACCGTACGGAACATGGTGAAGCCGGCGGCCCAGGCGCTGTAGCCCTCCGGGCCCCGAAGGGGGCACGCGGAGACAAGGGGCTCGGCCGGCGACGGGCGAGCCCCTCCACCGCCCCCACCCGCAGCCGCTTCACCGCCTACGCCCGCAGCCCCTCCGTCAGCAGCGACACATACCGGCGGATGGACCTCCCCTGCCCGTCGGCCAGTTCCGACGCCGTCGCCACACCGTGGGCCAGCCGCAGGACTTCGATCGGCTCGATGTCGCGTCGCAGCGTCCCCTCCTCCTGCGCCGCCTCGACCAGCCGCGTCGCCGCTCCCTTCATGGAGGTGCCGCACGCCGTCACCGTGGCCGAGCTGCCGTCCGTGACGGCCGAGCCCAGCAGGGCCTTCAGGCCGCGCACCTGGATCGTCCCGACACAGAGCTCGTAGAGCCACTCCACCAACGCCTCGCCCGGAGGCAGTTCCTTCCCGAGTTCTTCGGCCCGTACGGCCAGCGCCTCGATGCGGTCCACGTACGCGGCCTCGAGCAGCGCCTGCCGCGTCGGGAAGTGGCGGTAGAGCGTGCCGGACCCGACGCCGGCCCGCTTGGCGATGTCATCCAGCGACGCGCCCTCCCCATGCTCGGCAAAGGCCTCCGCCGCAGCCTTCAGCAACCGCTCATAGTTGCGCCGAGCGTCCGCGCGCATGGGCTTGACCTGCGTCATCCAGTTACTCCTTGCAAACCGGGGACCCTCTCCGTATCTTATCGAGCATTAAACGGAGACAGTCCCCGCTTATCTCTGCGGGCAGTCCGTGCTGCCCGCATGTTCCACCACATCACCGCGGGGACACCAGACAGGGAGCACTCCATGTCCACCCCGTCCACCCGCTCCACGGCCACCGCAGCGCCCCCCGCCCCGCGCGAAAGCGCCCGGCTGCGTACCGTCCTCCTCGTCATCGTCACCGCCTATCTCATGGTCGGAGTCGATTCCACCGTCGTGAACGTCGCCCTCCCCGACATCCAGCAGGACCTCGACTTCTCCCCCATGGGCCTGTCCTGGGTCCTCAACGCCTACACGCTCGCCTTCGGCGGACTGCTGCTCCTCGGCGGACGCGTCGGCGACATCGCGGGCCGCCGCCGTACGCTCGCCGTCGGCGTGCTGCTCTTCGCCGGCTCCTCCCTCCTCGGCGGCCTCGCCACCGAGAGCGCCTGGCTGCTCGCGGCCCGCGCACTCCAGGGCGTGGGCGCCGCCCTCACCGCGCCCAGCACCCTCGCCCTGATCACCACCAACTTCCCCGAAGGCCCGCGCCGCAACCACGCCCTCGGCGTCTACGCGTCCATGGCGGGCATCGGCGCCTCCCTCGGACTGGTCCTCGGCGGCATGCTCACCTCCTGGGCGTCCTGGCGCTGGGCCCTGCTGATCAACGTGCCGATCGGCATCGCGGTCGCCGCCGCCCTCCCCCGCTTCGTCACCGAAACCCCCCGCCACGCGGGCCGGTTCGACGCGGCGGGCGCGTTCACCGGCACGGCCGGGATGACCTCGCTCGTGTACGCGTTCATCCGTGTCTCGGAGGGCGGCTGGAGCGATACCCAGGCACAGGTCGGCTTCAGTACGGCGGCGGCCCTGCTGGCCGGCTTCACGCTGATCGAGTCCCGCGCGGACCAGCCGATCCTGCCGCTGCGCCTGTTCTCGAGCCGCAACCGCGCGGGCGGCTACGCGGGCGTCCTGCTGCTGCCCGCGGGCATGTTCGGCGCCTTCTACTTCCTCACCCTGATCAGCCAACAGGTCCTGGAGTACAGCCCGTTGCGCGCGGGGTTCGCCTTCCTGCCCATGACGCTGGCGATGTTCACGACCGTGCGCTTCGTGCCACGGCTCCTGGCGCGCCTCGGCGCCAAGCCGGTGCTGCTCACCGGCATGACCCTGCTCATCGCCTCCGGCGTGTGGCTGTGGCGGCTCGAATCCGGAGACGGCTATCTGGCGGGCCTGTTCGGTCCGCTGCTGCTGATGGGCCTGGGCGTCGGCCTGAGCTTCATGCCGCTCAACGCGACCATCCTCGCGGGCGTCGAGCCGCGCGAGGCGGGCGCCGCCTCCGGCCTGCTCCAGACCCTCCAGTGGCTCGGCGGCACGCTCGGACTGTCCGTCCTGGTCACCGTCTTCGGCACGGCGACCCGGCACGCGACCGGATCGCCGGCCGAGATCCTCACCGAGGGAGCGGCCCGCGCGTTCGGCGTCGGCGCCCTGATCGCACTGGCCGCCCTGCTGGTGTCCGCGTTCGTGATCACGGGCAGGCGGCAGGCCGCCTGAAGCGACGCGCCGGCACAACGCGCTGTATGCCTTGAACGGCGGCTGCCCGTCGCACAGGAGTGGGGCCCGCACCCAGGTGCGGGCCCCACTCCGTCCGGACGGTCAGGCAATCCAGGGCCAGTCCGCGTCCCGCGCGGCCTCAAGAAGCGGAACCATCCGGAAAGCCGCGTCCGAGAGGCCGCCGAAGGTGTGCCTGTTCCCCTTCCCGGACGGGCCGTGGCCTGCCCGGTACCCGGCCAGGTTCCAGGTGTAGACCGGGACGTCGGCCGGGACCTGCTCGGTCGGGTCGCCGTGGTGGCTGTACGCGTACTGCTCGTCGGTGACGATCAGCACCCGGTCGTGCTTCTTGTAGTGACGCCGCACCGCCTCCACCGTGTCCGTGCCGCCCAGGTCGCCGAAGCGCTCCAGGACCTTCAGCACCGACTCGCCCTTGCGGAACTTCACGCGGTTGCTGCTCGTGCCGAACTGGACGAGATCCGCGTCCGCCGCCCGCAGCGCGAGCGCCGTGCCGAAGATCGCCGCCGCGTCGGCCCGGTTGAGCTCCGAGCGGTCGGACAGCCGCGAGTAGAACATCGAGCCCGAGCGGTCCACGAGCACCAGCGTGCGGCCGGGCAGCGCGGGCACATTGGCCAGCGAGTGGCCGAGCGCCTGCTCCAGCGGATACGACCAACGCAGCGAGGGCGCGTGCTGGTACGCGGCGAGGTACCGGAAGGGGAACTGCCGGGAGCGGGCGACCTCCGCCGGGTCGCTGATCCGGGCGGCGACCGTGGCAGCCACCTCGTCGGACACGCCTGCCTGGTCGAAGTTCCGCAGGTTCCGCACGAGCCCCATCGCGCCCATGGACGGGATCACGGCCTCCCAGGCCTCCTTGTCCATCGGGCCCTGCAGCCAGCCCGCCAGTGCCTCCCACGTCATCCCCGCCGCGGCGAGCCGCTCGGCACCGCCCGCCGAGGTGACCACCGCGCGCCGCTCCTCCACCGGCAGCGCCATCAGCTCGCGGTGCGTGGTCAGGACGCGGTTCGACACGGGCGGCACGGCGGTGTCCGGGTTGTGCCGGCGGTCGAGGGCGTACTGGAACAGCTCGCCCTGCCACGGCTTGTCCGGGTCCGGCGCCGCGTGCACCAGGTTGAGGATGTCGCCGAAGCGGTAGCCCTTGGACGCGGTGTCGTACTTCAGCAGCGACTTGCCGCTGTACAGGCGCCGTACGGCGTCGGCGATGCCGCGCTTGACCGGCTTCGGGACGTTGCGGCCGTACACCGAGGTCCAGTACGCGAGCAGCTCACCGGGCTCGTCCGGGCGCTGGAGCACGGAGGCCACGACCTGCCGGTTCGACGGGCCGTCGGTCGCGCCGGCGTCCAGTCGCGCCTTCACGTACTCGGCGGCGCCCACGATGGAGGCGGTACGGAGGTTGCCCTCGCCGCGCAGCCAGCCGAGCAGGCCGGCGGTCCAGGCCGGGTCCTCGACGGCGAGCCGGCGTACGAGCTCGGCGAAGCGGTCGTCGCGATCCTTGGCTCGCTCGTAGAAGGTGTCCGCGGCAAAGTGGGACACCGCCAGCAGGAAGAGCTCGGAACGCGCGTCGCGCTCGTGGCCGCGGCCGCCCTCGTAGGTGCGGAGCACCCGGCCCGTCGACGTCACCCGCGAGGTCGGCTGCGCCTTCGCGGTACGGGTGTTGAAACGCGCCATGGTGAATTCCCCCGAATTCTTCTACGACTTTCCAGTCGTGTTTCCGGAGGGAGGCGCAGCAAAAGGAGGGTGCCCGAGATCAGGGGTATCGGCGACGGACTTTATTCGGATGCTCTGCCGATTGAGCTACACCGACCCGAAGTCGATGACGGGACTTGAACCCGCACCTTCCGATCCCCGAAGTAACCGTTGCCTGCGCACCGGGCACCCACCATGAGCTGCGCCTCCCGAGATCAGAGTCGGCTGCGGCCTGAGATGTTTTACGATCGAAGTAGCCGCTGCCTGCGCACCGGGAGGTGCATGAAGTTGTGGTGTCCAGAGTTCAGGTCGGCGGAACCGACGTAGGTGCTCTAACCCCTGAGCTACACCGGCCTGTGGTGCCGGTGGCGGGACTCGAACCCGCGGCCGCCCCATTATGAGTGGAAGTAGGTCCTGCCTTCGCACCTGGACAGGAATCACTCTAGGAGGCGTACCGCGGGACGAGCGACCGAATTAATTACCCGCGCTTCTGGCGCTTCCAGGGCCCCGTGATGGCCAGCATGATGCCCGGCGTCTGAATGTTGGCGAACAGCGTCTTTCCGTCGGGCGAGAAGGTGACGCCGGTGAACTCGCTGTACTCGGGCTTCTCCGCGGTGCCGATGTTCAGCTCGTTGCGGGCGATGGGGTACGTCCGGCCGCTGTCGGTGGCGCCGAACAGGTGCTGGACGCCCTCGCCGTCCTCCGCGATGACGAGACCACCGTAGGGGGAGACGGTGATGTTGTCGGGGCCGTCGAAGGCACCGTCGACGGACGGGTCGGGGTTGACGCCGAGCAGGACCTTCAGGGTGAGCGTGCGACGCTTGGGGTTGTAGAACCAGACCGCGCCGTCGTGCTGGACGGGGCTCTCGGTGCGGGCGAACGAGGAGACGATGTACGTGCCGCCGTCACCCCACCACATGCCTTCGAGCTTGCGGGCGCGGGTGACCTCGCCGGTGCCGAACTGCTTGCGCACCGAGACCGTCTTCGCGTCGCGGTCGGGGACGTCGACCCAGTCGACGCCGTACACCGTACCGATCTTGGTGGCGCGGGAGAGGTCGTCGACGAACTTGCCGCCGGAGTCGAAGCACTTGAAGGCCTGGAGCACGCCCGCGTCCTCGGCGAGGGTGCGCAGCTTGCCGTGGCCGTGGCAGAAGTCCTCGGGCGGGGTCCAGCGGTACAGGAGGCCGTTGGGGTTGGCCGCGTCCTCGGTGAGGTAGAGGTGGCCGCGCTCGGGGTCGACGACGACGGCCTCGTGGGCGTAGCGGCCGAGTGCCTTGATGGGCTTGGGGTTGCGGTTGGCGCGACGGTCGGCGGGGTCGACCTCGAAGACGTAGCCGTGGTCCTTGGTGAAGCCGTTGGTGCCGGTCTTGTCCTCGGTCTCCTCGCAGGTGAGCCAGGTGCCCCAAGGGGTGTTGCCGCCCGCGCAGTTGGTGGCGGTGCCCGCGATGCCGACCCATTCGGCGACGTGGCCGCCGGGGCGGATCTCGACGACCGTGCAGCCGCCGGCCGCGGCCGGGTCGTAGACCAGGCCCTCGGTGAGCGGCACCGGGTGGGGCCACTGGGCGCGGGGGCCGGCCAGCTCGTGGTTGTTGACGAGGAAGGTCGTGCCGCGGGGGCCGTCGAACGTGGAAGTGCCGTCGTGGTTGGACGGGGTGAACTCGCCCGACTCCAGCTTGGTCTTCCCGCTGTAGGTGATGACGCGGTACTTGAACCCGGCGGGCAGGGCGAGGAGGCCTTCGGGGTCGGGGATCAGCGGTCCGTAGCCGACCCCGCCGTGTGCGCCGGCCGACTCCTGCCCGGCGCTGTCGGTGTCCGTGGACGCGAGGGCGTTCGGCGCGGTGGCGAGAGCGCCGACGCTGCCCGCCAGCGCGACCCCGGCACCGGTGATCGCGGATTGTCTGGCGAAGTCCCTGCGGGTGAGCGACATGGTGTCTCCTGTGACGGTGGCTGTGCCGTGGAGGGTGGCGGACCTCGGTTCGGCGCCACCGTCCCGCCCGCGTCTGAACAGGAGTTGAACACCGGGCGTCCGGTGCGGGCTCCGTTCCATGAATCCGTACGGGCCCGCCCCACAGGAAGCAAAGAAGTGCTGTGGCGGTTGCGCTCAGCCCTGTTGCTGCGACCGCGCCTTGAAGGCCGCCTTCCGGGCTTCCTTGGCCACCTTCTTGTCGGGGTGGAGGCGGCCCATCGCCTCCAGGACGTCGGCCGTGGCCGGGTGGTCCACCCGCCAGGCGGCGGCGAAGAAGCCGCTGTGCTGCTCGGCGAGTCCCTCCACGAGGGCCTGGAGTTCCTCGGAGTTGCCTTCGGCCGCCAGCTGTGCGGCCACGGTGTCGATGGTGAGCCAGAAGACCATGGCCTCCGACGGCACGGGCACGTCGGGGGCGCCCCGCTCGCTCAGCCACACCCGGGCGAGACCGCCCAGTTCGGCGTCGTCGAGGACTTCGCGCAGCGCCGGTTCGGCCTCCGCGCCAACCAGGGACAGGGCCTGCTGGCAGCGCAGTCGCCGCAGTGGTGCGCCGGCGTCGGTGCCGCGTGCCGCCGCGAGCAACTCCCGCGCCGCCGCGAGGGGTTCGCGGTGTTCCAGCCAGTGCTCGGTCTCGGCGTGGGCCGCCGCCGGCGGGAACGCGGCCGTCCCGTCGAGCAGCGCGTCCGCACCCTTGTCCGACAGGTCGCCGACGGCGGGTGCCTCGAAGCCGGCCTCCAGCAGCCTGGCGCGCAGCCCGTACCGGCCCAGGGGCGTGAGGCGGACCATGCCGTAGCGGGAGACGTCGGTGTCCTCGACCGCTGCCGAGGGTTCCTCGGCGGCGTCCTCGGTGTCCGCCATGAGCGCCTCGTCGACCGGCTGGTACTCCACCAGCCCCACGGGCTCCAGCAGCCGGAACTGGTCGTCCAGCCGCATCATCGCGTCGGACACCTGCTCCAGCATGTCGTTGGTGGGCTCGCCCATGTCGCCGGGCACGATCATCGAAGCGGCGAGCGCGGGGAGCGGTACCGGGGCGTCGCCGGGGCCGTCCTCGCTCACCGTCAGCAGGTACAGGTTGCCGAGGACGCCCTCGAGGAACTCGGCCTCCGCCTCCGGGTCCCAGTCCAGCTCGGAGAGGTCGATCTCGCCGCCCTCGCCCATCGCCGCGACCAGGTCGTCGAGGTCGGGCACGCTCGCGTCGGCCAGCACGGTCTCGAGCGCGGCCAGCCACACCCCGAGCACGTCGTGCGGCGCGCCGCCGACGAGCAGGGCGAGGTCCTCGCCCGCCGCCACGGTGCCCGCCTCCTCGTCGACGACCTCGACGAGCCCGGCGTCCACGGCGATCCGCCAGGCCTCGCTCGCGAGGGCGGCGGCGTCGTCGCCGGTCAGCCCCAGGGTCTCGGCCGCCGCGGGCAGTTGCTCCTCGACGAGTCCGCCCCCGGCGTCGACGCGGGTGCCGGGTCCGGCCCAGCGGGCGAGCCGGGCGGCCCGCGAGAGCAACGGCGTGGACAGGGCGTCCCGCGCCAGCTCCGCTTCGGGGTGCAGCCGCACCGGCGGCAGGGAGGAGCTGGGGCTGTCTGACATCGGTTGGTTCTCCTAGGGCGCCTTGACGGCTGTACGTATCACGGTTCAACCACTCAGCCTAGACGGATTTCCACCCATGCCGCCCGGTTCATGTGCTCGTCGGGGTCCGTACCTGGCTGAAACCTTGACAAGTGGCCTGAGCAGGCTGGAGATTGACGCGCGTAGAAAGCCGGCGGACATCTGTTCACCGGAATTTCTACGCGCGTCGCCACCGCCCACAGGTCGCGGCCCCATGGCTCCACGTTCCGCGCTCGTTCGTCCCGGCGCTCACCTGTGTCCCCGGAGGGATCCCGTTGCCGAGCAAGTCCTCCGCGCGCCTTGCCGCGCTCACCGTCGCAGCCGTCTGCTCCGCGGCCTCGATCGTCGTCCTCACCTCGCCCGCGCACGCGGACTCCGTGCGCATCCATGACATCCAGGGCACCACCCGGATATCCCCGTACGCCGGCCAGAAGGTCACGGACGTGGCCGGAATCGTCACCGGCGTACGCACCTACGGCTCGTCCAGAGGTTTCTGGATCCAGGATCCGAACCCGGACGCCGACCCGGCCACCAGCGAGGGCGTGTTCGTCTTCACCAGCTCCACCCCGAAGGTCGCGGTCGGTGACTCCGTCATGGTCACCGGCACGGTCTCGGAGTACGTCCCGGGCGGCGCCTCGACCGGCAACCAGTCGCTGACCGAGATCACCAAGCCGACGGTCACCGTCGTCGCCGGCGGCAACGCCGTCCCGGCCGCCGCGGTCGTCGACGCGAAGTCCGTGCCGGACGCGTACGCCCCCGCGGGCGACAGCGCCGCGAGCGGTTCGATCAACGCCCTGCCCCTGGCGCCGGCGAAGTACGCCCTGGACTACTACGAGTCCCTGGAAGGCATGAACGTCCAGGTCGCCGACGCCCGCGTGGTCACCGCCACGGACCCGTACGCCGAGCTGTGGGTCACGGTGAAGCCGCGCGAGCACGCCAACCGCCGCGGCGGCACCGTCTACGGCTCGTACGACTCGCAGAACACCGGCCGCCTCCAGATCCAGTCCCTCGGCTCGACCGCCGCCTTCCCGGTGGCGAACGTCGGCGACACCCTCACCGGCACCACCACCGGCCCGCTGGACTACAACCAGTACGGCGGCTACACCCTGGTCGCGGGCGAGATCGGCACCCTGGAGAGCGCCGGTCTGGAGCGCGAGACGACGCGGAAGCAGTCGCGCGGCGAGCTGGCGGTGGCGACGTACAACGTCGAGAACCTCGACCCGGCCGACGCCACCTTCGCGGAGCACGCCTCCGCGATCGTGAACAACCTCCAGTCGCCCGACATCGTGTCCCTGGAGGAGATCCAGGACAACAACGGCGCGACGGACGACGGCACGGTCGCCGCCGACCGGACGGTGACCAAGCTGATCGACGCGATCGTCGCGGCGGGCGGGCCGAGGTACGAGTGGCGCTCCATCGACCCGGCCGACGACACCGACGGCGGCGAGCCGGGCGGCAACATCCGCCAGGTGTTCCTGTTCAACCCGGAGCGGGTCTCCTTCACCGACCGTGCGGGCGGCGACGCCACGACCGCCGTCGGCGTCGCCAAGGTGCACGGCAAGGCTCAGCTGACGGCCTCCCCCGGCCGGATCGACCCGGCCGGCACGGCCTGGACGTCCAGCCGCAAGCCGCTGGCCGGCGAGTTCGTCTTCCGTGGCAGGACGGTCTTCGTGATCGCCAACCACTTCAACTCCAAGGGCGGCGACCAGGGTCTGACCTCGCAGTACCAGCCGGTCGCGCGCAGCTCTGAGATCCAGCGCCACCTCCAGGCGACGGCCGTCAACGCCTTCGTCAAGAGCATCCTCGACACGCAGAAGAACGCGGACGTCATCGCCCTCGGCGACATCAACGACTTCGAGTTCTCCGACACCGCGAAGATCCTCGAGGGTGACGGCGAGCTGTGGTCGGCGATCAAGTCGCTGCCCAGGAGCGAGCGTTACACCTACGACTACCAGGGCAACCAGCAGGTCCTCGACCAGATCCTGGTCAGCCCGTCGATCCGGCGGGGCTGCGACTTCGAGTACGACAGCGTGCACATCAACTCGGAGTTCAACGACCAGATCAGCGACCACGACCCGCAGGTGCTGCGGTTCAAGCCGTAGCCCGTACCGGGGCCCCTAGGTCCGGGGCTGGCTGAACACCCCGTTCAGCCAGTCCTGCCAGGCGGTCTCGTTCACCTTCGCGTCGGCGTCCGGCGCGAAGTCGTGGACGGAGATGCCGACCGGCGCACCCCAGTGGTTGCGTCCGAAGAAACGGATGAGGGCGTCGTCGGTACGCAGCCCGAGGAAGTACGGGTTGCGGTAGTCGACCACGGCGTCGAGCGCCTGCCCGGCCGGCCCGCGGGCCGTCACCCGCTCACCCTGTGCCGTGTCCTCGGCGAGGCCGAGGGCCCGGCCCACGGCGGCGAAGGCGTCGGCGGCCGTGGACGCCCCGGGCCCGTTGAGCGTCGCGAAGGCGACCGGGCGGCCCGCGAAGTGGGTGAGGTACTCGCGCAGGGTGTGCAGATAGAAGTCGGTGTGCTTGCTCGCGCCGTCGTACTGGTTGTCCCAGTCGTCGGTGAAGATCCCGCTGTGCACGTACCGCACCCAGGCACGCCGGCCGCCGTCGCGCGGCTCGATCGTGTTGTCGAGCTGGTTGAGGCTCTGGGTCGGGAAGCCGACGTCCTCGCTGCGTGAGGTAAGGCGGTGCGGCGGGTCCCAGTTCGTGAGCGTGGACCCGAAGGGGCCGGTACCGCTCTCCCCGTCGTACTCCATCGGCCACAGCCAGCCGCCGGTTCCGTGGGTGATGGCCTCCCACACCTCCTCCGGAGGGACATCGACCTCAAACTCACGGACGATCTCGAATTCCCTGGGCTCGGATTCCTTGGACATGGCTGGCTCCTGACTGCTTTCCGTTTACTTCTGGTCGAGTTCCGGGGCGGCGTGGGGCTGGGGTTTGACCGTGGGATGAAGGGCTACGACGATCCGGTGGTCGCGGCCGTCCTCGGTGTCGGGGGCGTCGTACTTGCGGATCAGGGCGCTCACCCCGGCCGTGAGCTCCTCGACGAACGCTGCCCGGTCGGCGGCCGAGGCGAAGCGCACCTCGCCGTCCAGCGCGTACGTCGCCAGCCGTTTGCGGGCCTTCGCGGCGCCGGTGATCAGCGAGCCGACGTCCCGGACCAGCCGGGCGCCGAGGGCGAGCAGCCAGCGCGCGGAAAGCTGGTCGCGGAAGCGGTCCGGGTCCGGCTGCACGGCGGCGAGCGCGAGCGGCGAGATGACGTACGACGCCGCCGTCGCACGCATCAGCCGCTCGGTGACGTTGCCCTTGCGTCGCTCGCCGGCCAGCTCCACCAGGCCGTGCCGCTCCAGGGCCTTGAGGTGGTAGTTCACCTTCTGCCTGGGCAGCCCGACCTTGCCGGCCAGCATGGCGGCGGAGGCGGGGCCCGCGGCCAGCTCGGCGAGCAGCCCGGCCCTGATGGGGTCCAGGGAGACGGCCGCGGCCTCGGGGTCCTCGATTACGGTGACGTCCAGCATGCGTCCAGCGTCTCACCGAAAACTTTTTTCGTCCAGAAGGGGTAAGTGTTCGGTGGGCGATCCTCGGACGGCCCTCAGGCGGTTGCCGGGCAGGCCCGGGGCGGTTGCCGGGCGGGCCATCGACGGCTGCCGGGCCATCCACGGACGACTTGCCGGGAGGCTGCCTGGCAGTGCTCGGCCCGGGCCGGAGAACCGGCTCGGGCCGAGATGAGCCGCCGCTGTACCGGCAGCCGCTACCGCCCGTCGCGCCGTCGCCGCAGCACCCCGGCCGCGACGATCGCCGCCCCCGCCGCCCCGACGATCAGCACCGGCCGCGGATGGCGCAGCCCGGCACGGACGGCGGTGCGGAAGGGCCCCGGGAGCACGTGTTCCGCCGAGCGCCCCGCCCGCGTCGCCGTGTCATGGAGGCTGTGCCCCGCCCGTGCGGCCGTGTCCTGCACGCCGTGCGCGGCGCGTGCGGCCGTGTCCTGCACGCCGTGCGCGGCGCGTGCGGCCGTGTCCTGCACACCGTGGCCGGCACGTACGGTCGCGCCCTGCGCGCCATGGCCCGCCTGCGTGGCGCTGCTGCGCAGCTGGACGGTCATCGCGCCGGCCCGGTCCCTGACGTCGGCGGCACGGGCCATCGCGCGCTCCTTCACGTCCGCCTTCGCCGCCAACTCATGAACGCTGTCGCCGAGTTGACTCCTCGTCCGCTCGATCCGGCGGCGCAGCTGTTCGGCCCTCTTGGCCCCGGCCGCGCCTCGCGCTGTCCTGCCCGTCGTCATCGGTGGGCCCTTTCCCTGATCTGTTCGACATCGGCCGTGACGCTGCTGAGGGTCTCCTCGGCCGTGGGGGGCAGGGCGGCTCGACGCACCTGGGCACGACCGGTCGCGGCCGACAGGCCCGCGAGCGCGAACAGCGCGCCCGTCACGATGAGCGCCGCGACCCACACACGGGCCGGACGTCCATGGTCCCGGTCACGATGTCCCGCCTCCTCTTGGTCACGGAACCTTCGGGTACCCGGGCGGAGCGCCCCTACCCCCGCCGCTCCCCACCAGGCCCACCCTCGCCCAACCGCGCCAGCTGGGTCTGGAACCAGTCCAGCCGGGCCTGCAACAGGGCGGCCTCGGCGGCGAGTTCGGGCACGCCGAGGCCGTCGGGGGCGGCGAGGTCCGCCGCCGGTGCCCGGCCACCGGTACCGGCCCGCAGCCCGTCGGCGCCCACCACGCTCCGCAGCCCGGCACCACTCGCCACGACCCGCAGCCCGTCGCCGGCCAGCCGGGCGAATGCCGCGAGCGACAGGGACGTACGGCCGCGTACGCAGCCCGCGCACGCGGCCGCCAGGGCACACCAGCCGGGCCGTCCCCAGCCGGCGTCGGCGAGTGCGGCCGCGACCGTGCCGCAGGCGCACGGTCCGAGGGTCGCCGTGCGCACCCGCTGGCGGGCGTAGCGAAAGCCGCGCTCGAAGCGGATGTAGTAGCCCAGGACGGAGACCTCGAGCAGGACGGCCGCCCGGTGCTCGGCCGTGCACAGCAGCGCCTCGGCCGCCGTACGGTCGTGCACGCAGTGGAAGCCGCAGTCGCAGCGGCGGTGCGGTGCCCGGTGCCGCAGGCCGTAGACACAGGACGCGTCGGCCACGACTCCGTACGGCAGCGCGCCGCCGAGCGACACACCGGTGAACCCGGCCCGGGTGCCGTCCTGGGACAGCACCGGGTGGGCGATCTTGAATCCGGTCGGCGGCTCCGTCGGGCGTTCCTCCGGAAGCCGCAGCCTCATCGGACGGCCGGCACCTCTTCGGGCGCGGCGGCGCGCACTTCCTGCACTTCTCCGGAGAGCTCGAGTTCCTCTTCCTCCGGCCGGACGTCCGGCCGGACCTCCGGCCGCTCCTCCGCGACGCCGGTGGCGAGTGCCTTGCCGAGCTTCATGACGCCTCCCATGACCAGGGGTCGATGACCGTCCTGCCCATAGTGACCCATGAGTGACCGAATTGGACACAGGGCCTCCACCCACCGCACCGGCCCCGCGTACCGTCGCCCCATGACTGACGAGGGGTACCGGCATCCACGGCTCGCCGCGATCTACGACCCGCTCGACCCCGATCGCGGTGATCTCGAGGCGTACGTCCGCATGGCGGAGGAGTTCGGGGTGCGGCGCGTGCTGGACATCGGCTGCGGGACGGGCGTGTTCGCGCTGCTGCTGGCCGACCGGGGCATCGAGGTCGTCGGGATCGATCCCGCCCCGGCCTCCCTGGACGTGGCGCGGGCCAAGCCGGGCGGCGGGCGGGTGCGCTGGATCTGCGGTGACGCGACGACCCTGCCGCCGCTGCGGGTCGACCTCGCGACGATGACGGCGAACGTGGCCCAGCACATCACCGACCCTCAGGCGTGGCGGCAGTCCCTGCGAGGGGCCCACGCGGTACTGCGGCCCGGCGGGCGTCTGGTCTTCGAGACGCGGGATCCGGCGCGGCGGGCGTGGGAGGAGTGGAACCGGGAGGCCTCGTACGCGGTGACGGAGATCGCGGGCGTCGGTGCGGTGGAGAGCTGGGTGGAGGTGACCGAGGTGAGCGGGCCGCTGGTGACGTTCCGCTGGACCCATGTGTTCGCGGCGGACGGGCAGGTGCTGACCTCGGACTCGACGCTGCGCTTCCGCGAGCGGGAGGAGGTCGAGGCGGACCTGGCCGCCCAGGGATACGTGGTGGAGGACGTGCGGGACGCACCCGACCGCCCCGGCCGCGAGTTCGTCTTCGTCGCACGGCGCCGTCCATGATGCCCAGGACGCGCCCACCTCTCAGCAATCCTTATGAATACCTCGTAGAAGAATTAAGTGGAGCTTCACGATCGCGCTGCCGAGACTACTCCCATGACGAACGCAGGCTCCTCGAACCCTCCCCTCGGCCGCGCCCTCTGCGCCATGATCACGCCGTTCACCGAGGCGGGCGCGCTCGACCTCGACGGTGCGCAGCGGCTCGCCGGCCGGCTGGTGGCGGAGGGGTGCGACGGACTTGTCCTGTCCGGTACGACGGGTGAGTCGCCGACCACGACGGACGCCGAGAAGTCGGCGCTGATCAGGGCCGTACGCGAGACCGTGGGCGACCGGGTCTCCCTCGTGGCGGGCGTGGGCACCTCCGACACCCGGCACACCGTGGAACTCGCCCTGGCGGCCGAAAAGGCGGGCGCCGACGCGGCGTTGGTGGTCACCCCCTATTACAGCAGGCCTCCGCAGGACGCCGTCGAGGCGCACTTCCGGGAGGTCGCGGACGCCTCCGGGCTACCGGTCGTGCTGTACGACATCCCCGGCCGCACCGGTACCCGCATCGAACCCGACACGATGATCCGCCTCGCCGAGCACCCGAGGATCGTCGCGGTGAAGGACTGCTCCTACGACTTCCTCGGCACCCAGAAGGTACTGTCCCGCACGGACCTGGCGTACTACGCGGGCTGCGACGAGCACAACCTCGCCCTGTACGCGGTGGGCGCCGCCGGATACGTCAGCACGGTCGCGAACGTGGTCCCGCGCCAACTCCGGTCGGTCCTGGACGCGTTCGAGGCCGGCCTCCCGGCGGAGGCGGCCCGCCTCCAGCAGCGGGCCACGCCCCTCATCGAGCTGATGATGGCGTCGGGCCTGCCCGGCACCGTCACCGCCAAGGGACTCCTGGGCGCCCTCGGACTGCCCGCCGGCCCGGTCCGCGCACCGCTGCGCCCCGCCGACCGCGAGGCGGTCGACGGACTCCTGGCGGCATACGAGCGGCTCGTGGCCGCCTGATCCGAGCGCTGCTCAGCGCTCGGCGAAGACAGGGTCCCGCTGCCGCCCAGGTCCTCGCCCGCGTGCCGGTCGCCGCCCTGAGCAGCACGGCGGTCTTCGGCAACGCAGACGACCCGCTGTCCACGAACTCCCGGAAACCCGCCGACGGTTCGCATCCACCTTCTCTTCCCGGGACGGACCCGGCGCCCAGCCTCTGTGTCCCATGTGACGCGAGTGCCTGGTCTCCGCTATGCCTGTCCCCGGCAGGAAAATCCCCGGTGCCTCCCGGACCCGTTGCCGTACGGTGGCCGGATGAGCCGCCCCCTGCTCTTCCTCGACGTCGACGGCCCCCTCAATCCGTACGCCGCGCAGCCGGAGCAGCGGCCCGAGGGCTATACGACGATCAGGGTCGCCCTGCACCCGGGCAGGCCACTGCGGGTCTGGCTGAACCCCGACCACGGGCCTGCGCTTCTCGGCCTGCCGTTCGAGCTGTGCTGGGCCACGACGTGGATGGACGCGGCGAACCGCTGGATCGCACCGGTCGTGGGGCTGCCCGCACTGCCGTATGTCGACTTCGGCACCCATCTGTTCGCCCAGCGGTCCGACGGCGTGCACTGGAAAACCGAGGCGATCGTGGCATACGCCGAGGGCCGGCCCTTCGCCTGGGTGGACGACGAGCAGAGCCCCGCCGACGACGCGTATGTGGCCGCCCGCCATCCCGGCCCCGCGCTGCTGCACCACGTCAGTCCGCGGCTCGGGCTGCGGGAGGACGACTTCGCGGCGCTGGCGGAGTTCGCGGAGGGACTGCCGGGGTGACGAAAGCGCCCTCCCGCCCCCAGGGCGGAAGGGCGCTCAGGCGCGCTTGCGACAGCGGCGAGCGGCCCGAGATCCCGCAGGTCACCGACTCGCCAGCTCAGCCCGGATCCGCATACGCGATCTTCCGAACTGGCGATGTACAGCAGCAAGGTGCAGCAACGCAACCACCGCGCCCGCAGCCCACCGCTACCAGCCTCGGCAGGCCGACGACGCCCCCGCAGACCACAACGGTTTCGGCCTATATCGCCCAGGTATCAAAAATGCCCGACTCCTTCCCGATGAAGAGCGCTACCGAAGCAGGAACCAGCAAGCAAACACCGATGCCGCCAAGCACATATGGCGCCACTGGCGTCGCTTTCGGGAAGTGGCCATCGGGTCGACGCATTCGCGCAACAGCGAAGCGCCGGACAAACAGAGCGGCACTCAACATGAGCAGGAACGCGCCGACAATCTGCAGCGCCATCAAGCCGCATTCAATAAGGAAGAGGAGCAAGTACGAGAGCAGCACCCCCACGACTACCCTCACTTACTCAGATTTCGGCATTACTCAGATTCCGGTCGGCTTTCATTGCCGTCGGCTGCAACCACGCGCAAGGCGGACAATAGGATCATGGCCTGGACTGCGTCAATCCGTACAGCTGAACGCGTGCCCGATGCGTGCCCGACCGGTTGGTAAGTCGCGGCCATCTACGGGCTCCCCCGCCCTGGACCAGCATCCGCGACATGCACCACCACGGCAGGTCAAGGGCACGACCGATCCATTCTCAGCTACGGATCAGAAGGCTTCTGACATCCACAGCTGACATCAACGACACCGGACGAAGGTGTACAGGGGCGGTGCCGGCTATCTGCCGATCCTCAAGGGTGATCCGCCGATGGCCGAGGTCATCTGCGATGAAGAGCTGGGAGAGCTTGTAGTCGCGAGGATGCTTGCCGCAGGGGTGGCAGTCGTAGCCGATCCGAGCGAGTGTCAAGTCACCGGCTGATGTCTGACATCAACGAATGACACCAACAGCGGCGAACCAGGACGGACCGGAGCGGTCCCCAGCAGTCATCACACCCCAGCCGAGCCAGGGCACCTCAACGTCCAGGCGGACCGTGATCGACCTGATAAGGATGAGGCCACAGATTCAAGCCGGTAGCCGTTGCGGGTGCTCGTCGCACTTCAAGGACGGTGTGCACCGACTTGGGATTCTTTCGGCTACTTAGCGATGCGCGCAATGAACGTGTGGATGTCGGCGGCGAGGGTGCGCATGTCCTCGCCTGCCGCGTGAGCCGTGGTGGTCTCGAAGTGCCATTCCTCGGAGGGCGCCCGATCGTGGATGCCCCAGGTCAGTTGGACGTGGCTACCACGGTGCTCCGCTGAGAGGGTCAGGTCGTAGCAGAGGGAGTGCCAGGTACGTGCGCCTGCCCACCCCCGGAAGCCTTCGGCAAGCGAGGCGAGGAAGGTGTCGAGGCCGTCGCCGTCCCAGGTCTGCACCGAGGTCTCAACACTTCCCCAGGGCCCGCAGGCCCTGATGAGGAAGTCGAGCGTTGGTTCATCTTCGAACGGGCGTGTCGGCTCCGACAGCAGTACGTGGACGGGACCGGGGTCCCCCACCTGGACGGCTGGGCGTCCGGAGTCGTCGTAGTCGATCACGCGAACAGGTTAGAAGACCGGGCTGGCGGACAGTCACCGCTCTCGGACGGAGCAGCATCGGGAGCGGCCTTCTTCAGACGCGATCGTCCACCATGGCTGTGGATCTCGCACACAATCTGGTTCCTGACGGCCTTTGGGATTCGGCTGTACAGCAGCGAAGTACAGCAACCGCAACGACCAGTCCCCCGCTTTGGCAGCCGCACCAGACCGATGCACGTCCGATACGACCGTCGATGACCGATCTACATAGAGCTACGGATCAGATGTTGTCCCTGACCCGTAGCTCTTCCTTCCGCCGACGGGCGTAGCCCTCCAAGTCCTGCTTGATGGTCATGACGTCCTCAACACGGATGCGGATGGGCCCGCAGTGCAGGGCATCGCAGGAGCGGGGAGAGCTGCCGTCGATGAGGGAGACGCCGCTGAGTACGATCCCCGCCACCTCATCAACCGCAGTGCATAGCACCGGATGGAACGAGCAGTCTTCGTAGATGTCGCCCACCTGGATGCCGTTCGGGTTACCGGGGTCTGGTGTCTCGCTCATGGGAGCACCGTCTCAGTTTCCGTCTCATTCAGCGACAGTCAGGAGCGTTCGGGAGGGGCCGGAAGCGAGAAGCCAACCCCCGATCATCCGCACGCGAACGCAAGTGCACCAGCCCGAATAGGACTCTGGACAGGACCAACAGACTTGGAAAGCGTGTTGGTCTCGCGCGACCGGGCGGTGAGGCGTTGCGACCTCCTGTCGACAACGCTCGCCGCCCTGACCATGATTGGCCAATGCCCGAGTTCAGTTGGCCGGACCGCTCCCTGATACCGGCCTCGGATGCCATAGACCAGAGCTGGCCAGCAACAGTCTCCGCACTACCCCTTGGATCTCACGTCAGCGGACGGGTCATCGGCCGACAGCCGTTCGGTGTCTTCCTCCTCCTCGATGGCATGCCGAATGCAGTCGGCCTTGCCGAGATCACCGCCATGCCTCACCGCATGGAACTGCCTGCCTTGGGCGCCACCGTCGCCGGCGAGGTGATCTGGCACGCGGACCACGACCGTCAGGTGAAGATCCGCCTCGATGAATGGCACGTGCGCGGCTGATCACCCCCTGGTCGCCGCAGCGCTGCACCACTACCGCACCAGAACGAGCGAGGAGCAGCGGGGAACCACGGTGAAAGCGGCCGACCCCAGGAGGAGCACGGGCCGAACGTCCGCCCAGGTCCGCACCCCAACCGCCCTCAAATGCCCGCAGCGTCCCAAGCTGATGTCTCGATGTCCCGGAGGGCTGGTTGACCGGCTGCGGTAGCAACGGGTGGGGCACAGGCGGACCAGAAGCCGCACCACAACCGCACCAGATCGGGCGGGGAACAGCACGGAATCACGGTGAAGGGAGCCATCACCCAAGACACTTCAGGTGGAGGGGTAGCGCGGCCGGACACCGAACTGCAACGGGCGACTAGCCTGCGGAACAGAGGCCGTCGTTCGGGCAGAACACAACCCCCGTGTAGTTGTAGCCAGCCCGTATGGTCACGGGATTTGGGTCGGGGGGGATGTTGACGTATGAACCCGCGTCAGCTGTAGCGCTGAAGTGGACCGTCGTCCCGATTGTGAAGCTCGCAGTGCAGGTGCCGGTCGGGTTAGGTGCCGGGTCACCGCCGTACGGATCCCATGCCAAAGTGTGGCAGTTTATCCCGGTGGGGCTGCTGGTGATGGTTCCGCCACCCCAGCCGTCACTGACGTACGCGTGAAGTTGCGCGGTGGACTGAGCTTGAGCCGGGGCGACGAAGCCGATCGCGGCGGCCGTGGCGAGTGCGGTGATGACTCCCGTCGCACGCCAGGCGCGGTTTCGGTACTTACTCATGGGCGGCCCCTCTGATCGAACCGACCCCCTGCGACTAGGCTATTCGCCCCCTCGGGGACCCACAAACCGGGCAGGTTTGCCGTCACCGCCGGCGGCGGTTGCTTTCGACGGCCGCAGACACTGTGTCTACGGAGACGGGGTTGTCCGGAGATTCCTTCGATACGCCTTCGCCGACGCGCCCCTGTCGAGCCGCGCTGATGTGAGTCATGCGGGTAACCGAGTCGTGCCCTACGACACCACCGCATAGTCGGTGAGTGTCTTACTGCGTGACAACGCCCGCGCACAGCGGCGGACACCCACGGACGCTCATGGACGGTCGCCACAGGTGAGAAGCGCCCTGGCCCAAGGTGGAGCACCTGCCCAAGTTGCTTCGGGACGAAGCGGTTTGAAGGCCGTCGGCAGACAGGGCTACTGGGAGAGCCGGACCGACGCCAAGGTGCGGCTCCGACGGAGATCGCGGCGCGTCTCGGTATCGCCGAGGGCGAGCTATGCGTCCGAACGGCACGCGTGCTGCCATGCGGAATCGGGGCCGGCGAGGGTGGGGTTCTGCCATCGCAGCGGCAGCAGGCCGTACCAGAGCCAGTACCAGAGCAGCAGAAATACGGGGACAAAGAGTGCCATGGTGGGGCGTATCCCTCCAGAAAGAGCGTTGTAACGCACAAGGTGGGGGGCTGGAAGTATGCCCCCCTGGACAAAGCCCTGCCAGGGCTTGTCGAATGCGAGTCGAAGGTCAGTCGACCAGGCGCCGGGCTCGGCAAGAGAAGCAGGTCAACAAGGGGTGTACTACTCGTGCCGCCAGGCGCCTTCTAAGCGCCTGGCCAGCCGCCCGGAAGCGAAACGCCCGCAAGGGAAGCAGGATCTCTCCCTCAACGCGCGAGCGCCCTCCCGGGCCGTCCTGGGGCCGTGGAAGGGCGCTCGATGGTGACCGACGTCGACAACCGCCGACAGCTAAGCAGCAGGTCAAAGCGTGATCGGTGGGGCGGCCGCAGGTCACCGCCGCCAGTGATCAGTTGTGGCTGTGCAGGACCTCGTTCAGACCGCCCCACTCCGCGTTGTTCGGGCGGCCCTCGACCGCGCCGGTGACCGAGTTGCGGCGGAAGAGGATGTTGGAGGCGCCGGACAGCTCGCGGGCCTTGACGATCGTGCCGTCGGGCAGGGTGACGCGGGTGCCGGCGGTGAGGTACAGGCCCGCCTCGACCACGCAGTCGTCGCCGAGGGCGATGCCGACGCCGGCCTCCGCGCCGACCAGGGAGCGCTCACCGATGGCGACGCGCTGCTTGCCGCCGCCGGAGAGGGTGCCCATGGTGGAGGCGCCGCCGCCGATGTCCGAGCCGTCACCGACGACGACGCCCTGGGAGATGCGGCCCTCGACCATGGAGGTGCCCAGGGTGCCGGCGTTGAAGTTCACGAAGCCCTCGTGCATGACGGTGGTGCCGGCCGCGAGATGGGCGCCGAGGCGGACTCGGTCGGCGTCGGCGATCCGGACACCGGCCGGGGCCACGTAGTCCGTCATCCGCGGGAACTTGTCCACACCGAAGACGCTGAGGTGCAGGCCACGCGCGCGGGCGGCGAGCCGCACGGTCTCCAGGGTGTCCACGGCGACCGGGCCGACGGAGGTCCAGGCGACGTTGGCGAGGAAGCCGAAGATGCCGTCCAGGTTCTGCTCGTTCGGCTTGACCATACGGTGCGAGAGCAGGTGCAGACGCAGATAGACGTCGTGCGTGTCGAGCGGCTTGTCGTCCAGCGAGGAGATGACCGTACGGACCGCGACGATCTCCACGTCCCGCACCTCGTCCTTGCCGAGGGCGGCGACGCCGTGCTCACCGAGCAGCTCGCGGGTGCGCTCGGCGTCGAGCCGCTCGGTGCCGGCGGGACCCGGATCGGCGGACAGCTCGGGCGCGGGGAACCAGGTGTCGAGAACGGTGCCGTCGGCGGCGACGGTGGCAAGCCCGGCGGCCACGGCGCCGGTGGTACGAGGAGCAGTCGTGTCGGTCATGAGGGAAACCTAACCGGCCAGGGGCCACGGAGGCCAACCAACCGGGGGCCGTCTCAGGTGGCGGGCGGGGGCGTCCCGAGGAACCGTCGCGGCGGTGCGTGCCGGGGACGGGGGCGGTCCGGGCTGCGGGCAACCCATGCCCCGCGCCCCTGTCACACACGTTGCTCCGCAGCCCGCACCACCACCGCCTCCCCCACCCCACGCCGCAGCCGACCCGCCCCCAGCACCGCGCCCCCGGCAACCAGACCCAGCCCCGCGCACAGCGGCCACAGCGCCCCCGGTGCCGCCTCGTACAGAGTGCCCCCGAGCGGTGCCGCCAGGACCACTCCACTGATGGACACCCCGGCGTACAGCGACTGGAAACGGCCCTGGACATGCTCCGGAGCCTGGTCGGCGACGTAGGCGGTGGCGGTGGTCTTGTAGAGGAGTTCGCCGAGCGTGAGGAGGGTCATCATCACGACGGCCGTGCCGAGGCCGGCCCCGGCCGGCAGCACCGCGTAGCCCGCGCCGACCAGCAGCAGCCCGCCGCCCACGATGTGCAGCGGCGACCGGCGGCGCAGCGCGAGCGCCACGGGCAGTTCGAGGCACAGCAGGACCCCGCCGTTGATCGCCAGCAGGAACCCGTACACGCGGGCGTCGAGGCCGTGGTCGGCGAGGTAGACGGGGAAGGTCGAGTACTGCTGCCGGTAAACGACGTCGACGACGAGGATCGCCGGCAGCACCACCAGTACCGCCGGCCGGGCCCACAACGCCGACCACACCCCGCCCTCCCCGTGGTCCGGCCCCGCCGCCCGTTTCACCGCCCCGCGGGCCGGGACCACCCGGGCCGTCCAGCAGGCGAGCCCGACACTGCCGAGCCCTTCGGCGACGTAGAGCCAGTCGTAGGAAAACCGGGTGGCGACCAGTGCGCCCAGCACGGGCCCGACGGTGAAGCCCCCGTTGGACGCGGCCCGTACCACCGCGAACGCCTGCCGCCGCGTCCCCTCGGGCACGATCACCGCGACGAGCGCGGAGTTGGCGGCGCGCTGCACTCCGGACGCGTACTGGGCGACCGGGAGTGCCAGGTACAGGGCAGGGGTCGGCAGCACGGGTACCGCGGCCAGCAGCACCCCCGAGCCCACCGCGGCCGCGAGCAGCACACGCCGGTGCCCGAACCGGTCCCCGAACCAGCCGCCGGTGAAGTTGCCGGCAACCAGGCCGACGCCCCCGGCGCCGCTGAGCAGGCCCGCCTCGCCGGCGCCCAGCCCGCGCGGGCCGGTCAGATAGAGGAAGAGGTAGGCGAAGCCGACGCTGACGACCATGTTGGCGAACGTGCCGCCGGCCAGCAGCCACACCGTGCGCGGAATGTCCCGCAGCCCTCGCATCCGTCCCCGTCCTCCCCGAGCCGACCCACCACCCAGTCAGTTCCTTTTGGGAACTTACTGTGCCAGCATGGCAGCCTCGGGTCAACGACGCCGACCGGGCGCACGAAGGGACGGGAGCCATGGCCCGCAGAACGAGCCTGGAGGACGCCACCTGCGCCATCGCCCAGGCCCTGGACGTCGTCGGCGACTGGTGGACCCTGCTGATCGTGCGCGACACCGCGCGCGGAGTGCACCGCTTCGACGACCTGCAGCGCGAACTCGGGCTGTCCCGCAAGGTGTTGACCGAGCGGCTGCGCCTCCTGGTCGAGGCGGACGTACTGACCCGGGTGCCGTACCAGGACCGTCCCGTACGCCACGAGTACCGCCTCACCCCGCGCGGCCACGCCCTGCTGCCCGTCCTCGTCGCCCTCCAGGACTGGGGGGACGCCTGGGTCCTGGGCGACGGGACGACGACGGCCACGGCGGCGGAGGCGTCACGGGAGGCCCAGCGGGTCCACGAACTGCTCGGCACCCGGATTCCCGAGCTCCGGCTTCTCGACCATCAGGGCGAGCCGCGCGACCCGGTCGCCGCGGACGCCCCGTACACCGTCCTGTACTGCTTCCCCGGCGCCTACGCCCGCCCCGACGCCTACCCGCCGGGCTGGACCGACATCCCCGGCACCCCCGGCTGCACCCTCGAGTCCTGCACCTATCGCGACCGGCTCGACGAGTTCACCGCGGCCGGCGCCACCGTGCACGGCGTCTCCACCCAACGCCCCGACGAGCAGCGGGCGTTCGCGGACAAGGAGCGGCTGCGTTTCCCGCTGTTGTCCGACGCAGAGCTGTCCCTGATCACCGCGTTGCGCCTGCCGACCTTCCGCGCGGCGGGCACGAGCCGTCTGAAGCGGCTCACCCTGGTCGTCGACCGGGACCGGGTCGTCCGGGACGTGCAGTACCCGGTCGCGGATGTCGTGGGGAGCGTGGCGGCGGCGCTGGCGACGGTCAGGCGTCTGGGCGCGCCGCCCCCGGGGGAGTGACGTCCGGGCGCGCCGACTCCGGGAGATTGACGTCCGGGCGCGCCGCCCCCGAGGGAATGACCCGCCCCAGCGCTTCTCTGGCGTACTCCTCGTCGTACGGCGAGTCGGTCAGCAGCACCTGAAGGCAGATCCCGTCCATCAGCGCGACCAGGGCCCGCGCCGTCACGGCGTCCGTGCGGGACGCGAGCAGTGCGGCAAGGCCGTCGGCCCACTCGGCGGCGACCGGCCGCAGAGCGGGGCGGCGCAGGGCGGCCAGGTAGAGCTCGTACTCCAGCTCGACGCCGGTACGGTCCCCGGCCAGCCACTCGCCCAGCAGCGCGGCCAGCTCGGCGGCCAGGTCGGCACGCGGATCGGCCAGGTCGCCGTGCGTGGCAACCACCTTGGCGAAGCCCTCGTTCGCCTGCCGCAGCGCGGCGACCATCAGCTCGTCGAGGGTCTTGAAGTGGTACGTCGTCGAGCCGAGCGGGACGTCCGCCTCGGCCGCGGCCGAACGGTGACTCAGCCCGGCCAGGCCCTTCTCCCCCACCACCCGGATCGCCGCGTCGATGATCCGTTGCCGTCGCTCGGGGTCGTAGCGGCGGGGCATCAGCGCGCGCCTCCGAGGTTGAGCACCATCACTCCGCCGACGATCAGGACGATGCCGGCGACCTTGGCGAGGGTCAACGCCTCGCCGAACAGCACGAGTCCGATGACGGCGATCGTCGCGGTGCCCGCCCCGGCCCAGATCGCGTACGCCGTACCGACCGAGACGGTCTTCAGTGTCTGCGCGAGCAGCGCGAAGGCGACGACGTAGCCGAGGGCCGTCAGCAGCGAGGGCCACAGCCTGCTGAAGCCGCCGCTGTACTTCATGGCGGTCGTCGCGGCCACCTCGGCCGCTATGGCGCCGGCGAGCGTCAGGTATCCCATGTGTACGAGCGTACATAACAGCAGGGCGCAGGCGGGCCGCGCACAGTTCGTGGAACCGGGTCTCCACCCGCAAGTCACTGCTCTCCCATGGAAACCGCTCACCGAAACAGGTGTCCGGAGCCCCGCACCTCCACTACTCTTTCACCACTCACACCCCCCACCATCACGGCCGCAGCCGTCACCCTGGTGCGTCGCCGGAGGAACCGCGCATGCCAGAAGACAAGCCCCAGCCCCCTCAGCAGCAACCGTGGGAGAACGGCTGGGCCCCGGACACCACCCGGGCTCCGGGAACGCGCCGCCTGTGGCTGGCCGGCGTTCTCGCGATATCGACCATCGCAGCCTGCGTCACCGCGATAACCGTCACCAGGAAGGGATCTGACGAGGCGTCACCCTGGACCCGGAGCACCTCGCCGGGGCCCGAGGCGACGCTGCCCGGCCTCATCTCCTTCGCCACGCCGTCCACGCCCGGCGCCAGGACACCCGGCAGGTCGGGCGACCCGTCGCCGACGGCGACAACCACGACACCCACGCCCAGTGCCACGTCCGGCGACGCGAGCGCCACGGCCTCCGCCGAGCCGACCAAGTCCGCGGGCTCCGGCGGCGGTTCGCCGTCCACGCCCAAGCCGTCGACGGCCTGGACATCCGTCCGTTCCGTCAACTACCCCGACCGCTACTGGCACGTGAGCGGTGGCCTGGTGAAGCTCGACACCGTCACCTCGGCCTCGGCCCGCCGGGACGCCACCTTCACACGGGTCAAGGGCCTGGCCGACGCCTCCTGCTACTCCTTCACCACGGCCGACGGCACCTATCTCCGCCACCGCGAATTCGTCCTCCGCGCCGAGAGCAACGACGACTCGACCCTCTTCGAACAGGACGCCACCTTCTGTCCCCGCCCGTCCGCTTCCGCCTCCGGCGCGGTCCTGCTGGAGTCGGTCAACTACCCCGGCCGCTTTCTGCGCCACAAGAACTTCCAGCTCCGCCTGGACCCGTACCAGAACACCGACCTGTACCGCGCCGACTCGACGTTCCGACTGGTGGACGGCCTGAGCTGAGGCCGGGAACGACAGTGGCCCCCGGCTGTCGCCGGGGGCCACTGCATGTCCGTCACATGTCCGCGGGCACGGACTCGGACGGCACGAACTCAGACGTTGAAGCCCAGTGCCCGAAGCTGCTCGCGCCCATCGTCCGTGATCTTGTCGGGGCCCCACGGCGGCATCCACACCCAGTTGATGCGGAGTTCGCTCACGAGGCCGTCCGTGGCCGACTTGGCCTGGTCCTCGATCACGTCCGTCAGCGGGCAGGCCGCCGAGGTCAGCGTCATGTCGATCGTCGCGATGTTCGCGTCGTCGATGTGGATGCCGTAGATCAGGCCGAGGTTGACGACGTCGATACCCAGTTCGGGGTCGACGACGTCGTACAGCGCCTCGCGGAGTTCCTCCTCGGAGGCGGGCTTCATCTCAACGGTCTCGCTCATGCCGTCTTCCTTTCGGCGTCGGCTCCGCCCAGGGCCTGGGCCGTCGCGTCCTTCCACGCCATCCAGCTGAGGAGAGCGCACTTCACCCGGGCCGGGTACTTGGAGACACCGGCGAACGCGACCGCGTCCTCCAGCACCTCCTCCATCGCGTCGTCCGGCTCGATCCGGCCCTTGGACTGCATCAGCTCCAGGAAGGTCTCCTGGATCTTCTGCGCCTCGGCCAGCTCCTTGCCGACGAGGAGGTCGTTCAGCACGGAGGCCGAGGCCTGGCTGATGGAGCAGCCCTGGCCCTCGTACGAGACGTCCTCGATCGTCGAGCCGTCGTACTTCACGCGCAGCGTGATCTCGTCACCGCACGTCGGGTTCACATGGTGCACCTCGGCGTCGCCATCCCGGAGACCGCGCCCGTGCGGGTGCTTGTAGTGGTCCAGGATGACTTCCTGGTACATGGAGTCCAGCTTCACCTTTGCAGCACGCCCCTCAGCCGAAGAAGTTCCGTACGTGCTCCAGGCCGTCGACCAGAGCATCGATCTCGGCCGGCGTGGAGTACAGGTAGAACGACGCTCGTGTGGTCGCAGGAATTCCGTAACGCAGGCACACGGGGCGGGCGCAGTGGTGCCCCACCCGGACCGCGATGCCCTGCTCGTCGAGGACCTGGCCCACGTCGTGCGGGTGGATGTCGCCGAGCGTGAAGGAGATCGCCGCGCCCCGCTCCTCGGCCGTCGTCGGGCCGATGATCCGCAGGTCGGGGACCTCGGTCAGCCGCTTCACCGCGTACTCGGTGAGCGCGTGCTCATGGGCGAGGATCTTGTCCATGCCGATCGCGGACAGGTAGTCGATCGCCGCGCCCAGACCGACCGCCTGCGCGATCGGCGGGGTGCCCGCCTCGAACTTGTGCGGAGCGGGAGCGTACGTCGACGAGTGCATCGACACCGTCTCGATCATCTCGCCGCCACCGAGGAAGGGCGGCAGGTCCTCCAGGAGCTCCTGGCGGCCCCAGAGGACGCCGATACCCGTCGGGCCACACATCTTGTGGCCGGTGAAGGCCACGAAGTCGGCCTGGAGGGCCTGTACGTCCAGCGGCATGTGCGGCGCGGCCTGCGAGGCGTCGATGCAGACCAGCGCACCGACCTCCTGCGCGCGGCGCACTATCGCCTCGACCGGGTTGACCGTGCCCAGGATGTTCGACACCAGCACGAAGGAGACGATCTTCGTCTTCTCCGTGATGATCTCGTCGATGTTGGACAGGTCGAGGCGGCCGTCGTCGGTGAGGCCGAACCACTTCAGCTTCGCGCCCGTGCGCTGCGCCAGCAGCTGCCACGGCACGATGTTGGAGTGGTGCTCCATCTCCGTGATGACGATCTCGGTGTCATGGTCCACGCGGTAGGGCTCGTCGGCCCAGCCCAGCATGTTCGCCACGAGGTTGAGCGACTCGGAGGCGTTCTTGGTGAAGATCACCTCGTCGCGGCTCGGCGCGTTGATGAACGCGGCGACCTTGTCGCGCGCGCCCTCGTACAGCGCCGTGGCCTCCTCGGCGAGCACATGCACACCGCGGTGGACGTTGGCGTTGTAGCGCTCGTAGTACTCGTTCAGGGCGTCGAGTACCTGGCGCGGCTTCTGCGAGGTCGCGGCGTTGTCCAGGTACACGAGCTTCCGGCCGTCGTGGACCTGGCGGTCCAGGATGGGGAAGTCCTTGCGGATCGCCTCTGTGTCGAGGAGGCCCGGCAGCTGTGTCACGCGGATGCGCCACCCTTCGTGTACGCCTCGTAGCCCTCGTCCTCCAGCTTGTCGGCGAGTTCGGCGCCGCCGGACTCGACAATGCGACCTGCGGAGAAGACGTGGACGTAGTCGGGCTTGATGTAGCGCAGGATGCGCGTGTAGTGCGTGATCAGCAGGGTGCCGACCTCGCCGGTCTCGCGGACGCGGTTGACGCCCTCGGAGACGATGCGCAGGGCATCGACGTCCAGGCCGGAGTCGGTCTCGTCGAGGATCGCGACCTTCGGCTTGAGCAGCTCCAGCTGGAGGATCTCGTGGCGCTTCTTCTCGCCGCCGGAGAAGCCCTCGTTGACGTTGCGCTCGGCGAAGGACGGGTCCATGTTGAGGCGCTCCATGGCCTCCTTGACCTCCTTCACCCAGGTGCGCAGCTTGGGGGCCTCGCCGCGGATCGCCGTGGCGGAGGTGCGCAGGAAGTTGGAGACCGAGACGCCGGGGACCTCGACCGGGTACTGCATCGCCAGGAACAGGCCCGCGCGGGCGCGCTCGTCGACGGACATCGCCAGGACGTCCTCGCCGTCGAGGGTGACGGTGCCGCCGGTGATCGTGTACTTCGGGTGACCCGCGAGCGAGTAGGCGAGGGTCGACTTGCCGGAGCCGTTGGGGCCCATGATGGCGTGCGTCTCGCCCTGCTTCACGGTGAGGTCGACGCCCTTGAGGATCTCCTTCGTGGCGTTGTCGGCCTCGACGGTGACGTGCAGGTCTCGGATTTCAAGCGTTGCCATGGGTGCCTCAGGACTCCTGGGTGAGGGAGACGAGCACGTCGTCCCCTTCGATCTTTACGGGGTATACGGGGACGGGGCGCGTCGCGGGAAGGCCGGACGGCTTGCCGGTGCGGAGGTCGAAGCTGGAGCCGTGCAGCCAGCACTCGATCTGGCAGTCCTCCACCTCGCCCTCGGAGAGCGAGACGTTCGCGTGCGAGCAGATGTCGTGGATCGCGAACACCTCCCCTTCGGTCTTCACGACCGAGACCGGCGTGCCGTCGAGTTCCACCCGCTTCGGGGTGTCCTCCTCCAGCTCGCTCAGCCCACAGGCGCGTACGAAGGTGGTCGTCATCAGACCGACGCCTCCAGCTCCTCGTCGATCTTCACGAGGAGCCGCTCTTCGATGTCGTCGACGCCGATCTGCTGGACCAGCTCGGCGAAGAAGCCGCGGACCACCAGACGACGGGCCTCCTCGGCGGGGATGCCACGGGCCATCAGGTAGAAGAGCTGCTCGTCGTCGAAGCGGCCGGTCGCACTCGCGTGCCCCGCGCCGACGATCTCGCCGGTCTCGATCTCCAGGTTCGGCACGGAGTCGACGCGGGCGCCGTCGGTCAGAACCAGGTTGCGGTTCATCTCGTACGTGTCCGTGCCCTCGGCCTTGGCCTCGATGAGGACGTCGCCGATCCACACCGCGTGGGCGTTGTCGCCCTGGAGCGCGCCCTTGTAGGCGACGTTCGACTTGCAGTGCGGGGTGTTGTGGTCGACGAGGAGACGGTGCTCCTGGTGCTGACCGGCGTCCGTGAAGTACAGACCGAAGAGCTCGGCCTCGCCACCGGTGCCGGCGTACTGGACACGCGGGTGGAGGCGTACGAGGTCGCCACCGAAGGTGACCACGAACGACTTGAAGGTCGCGTCGCGGCCGATCAGCGCGTTGTGCTGGCCGACGTGCACGGCCTTGTCGTCCCAGTCCTGGACCGAGACGACGGTCAGCTTGGCGCCGTCGCCCAGGACGAAGTCGACGTTGGCGGCGAGCACCGCGTCACCGGTGTGGTCGATGACGACGACGGCCTCGGCGAAGGCTCCCAGCTCGACGACCTGATGGCCGTAGGCGACGCCGCCCTCGCCGTGCACGGCGATACGGATCGGCTCGGTGAGCACCGCCTCCTTGGGGACGGTGACGACACCGGCCTTCTCGAACGCCGAGAATGCCTGCGCGGCGACGCGGTCCACCGGGGTGCCGGCCTTGCCGATCCGGGCGTCGTCACGGCCGACGGTCTCGACCGTGACGCCCTCGGGGGCCTGGACGTCGACCTTCACGCCGTCGCCGGTGGCGACCGCGGTGCCGTCGTGCAGCCCGCGCAGGCGCTCCAGCGGGGTGAACCGCCACTCCTCCTCACGGCCGTGGGGGACCGGGAAGTCCGCCACGTCGAAGGAGGGGGGCGCGCTCATGCGCGTGGCGACGGTCGACTCGGCGGCCACCGCGATCTGGCCGGCGGTGGTGGATCCCACCGGGAAGTTCTGAGCCTCAGCCATGGCTGTCGGTCTGCTCGCTTTCTTACGTGAGTGGCTTGACGGGACGGCGGGCGGTGCTTAGCCGACCGCGCCTTCCATCTGGAGCTCGATCAGCCGGTTGAGCTCGAGGGCGTACTCCATGGGCAGTTCCTTGGCGATCGGCTCGACGAAGCCGCGCACGATCATCGCCATCGCCTCGAACTCGCTCAGACCGCGGCTCATCAGGTAGAAGAGCTGGTCCTCGGAGACCTTGGAGACGGTCGCCTCGTGACCCATGGACACGTCGTCCTCGCGGACGTCCACGTAGGGGTAGGTGTCGGAGCGGGAGATGGTGTCGACGAGCAGCGCGTCGCACAGCACGTTCGACTTGGATCCGGCGGCGCCCTCGCCGATCTCGACGAGACCACGGTAGGACGTACGACCGCCACCACGCGCCACGGACTTCGAGACGATGTTGGAGGAGGTGTTCGGCGCCATGTGGACCATCTTGGAGCCGGCGTCCTGGTGCTGGCCCTCGCCCGCGAAGGCGATGGAGAGGGTCTCGCCCTTGGCGTGCTCGCCCATCAGGTAGACGGCCGGGTACTTCATCGTCACCTTGGAGCCGATGTTGCCGTCGATCCACTCCATGGTCGCGCCCTCGTACGCCACGGCGCGCTTGGTGACCAGGTTGTAGACGTTGTTCGACCAGTTCTGGATGGTCGTGTAGCGGCAGCGGGCGTTCTTCTTGACGATGATCTCGACCACGGCGCTGTGCAGCGAGTCCGACTTGTAGATCGGGGCCGTACAACCCTCGACGTAGTGCACGTAGGCACCCTCGTCGACGATGATCAGGGTCCGCTCGAACTGGCCCATGTTCTCCGTGTTGATGCGGAAGTAGGCCTGGAGCGGGATCTCCACGTGCACGCCCGGCGGCACGTAGATGAAGGAGCCACCCGACCACACGGCGGTGTTCAGCGAGGCGAACTTGTTGTCACCGACCGGGATGACGGTCCCGAAGTACTCCTTGAAGAGCTCCGGGTGCTCCTTCAGCGCGGTGTCGGTGTCCAGGAAGATGACGCCCTGCTCCTCCAGGTCCTCGCGGATCTGGTGGTAGACGACCTCGGACTCGTACTGAGCCGCGACACCGGCGACGAGGCGCTGCTTCTCCGCCTCCGGGATGCCGAGCTTGTCGTACGTGTTCTTGATGTCCTCGGGCAGGTCCTCCCAGGACTCCGCCTGCTTCTCCGTGGAGCGAACGAAGTACTTGATGTTGTCGAAGTCGATCCCCGACAGGTCCGATCCCCAGTTCGGCATCGGCTTCTTCTCGAAGAGGCGCAGGCCCTTGAGGCGGAGCTTGGTCATCCACTCCGGCTCGCTCTTCTTCTCGGAGATGTCGCGGACGACGTCCTCGTTGATGCCGCGCTTCGCAGAGGCGCCGGCCGTGTCGGAGTCGGCCCAGCCGTATTCGTACTTGCCCAGACCCTCGAGTTCGGGGTGAGCAGTCTCCGTGGGGAGAGTCATGCGGGGTTCCTCCCGGCCGTGCTTGCAGATGCGTCAGGGCTATTGAGTTGCGTATGGGAAATCTTGGGGATGAACGTCGTGCAGACGCCGTCGCCGTGCGCGATGGTCGCCAGCCGCTGCACGTGCGTGCCGAGCAGCTGGGAGAAGATCTCGGTCTCCGCCTCGCACAGCTGCGGGAACTTCTCCGCGACATGGGCGACCGGGCAGTGGTGCTGGCAGAGCTGCTCACCCTTCTGCGGGAGGGGCGCGCTGCGCGCCGTAGCAGCGTACCCGTCCACGCTCAGGGCCTTGGCGAGGGCTTCGGTGCGCTCTTCGGGGGCGGCGGCCTCGATCGCCTCACGGTACGCGGCGGCCTGCTCGGCGATCCTCGCGCGGGCGAAGGCGACGACCGCCTCGTCCCCGCCGAACCGCTCCTGGATCCAGCGCAGGGCGTCCGCGGCGAGCTCGTCGTACGACTGGTCGAAGGCGTCCCGGCCGCAGTCGGTGAGCGCGAAGACCTTCGCGGGGCGGCCACGCGTGCGTGCGCCGTACACCCGCTGCTCCCGCGGCTCCACGACGTCGTCGGCGACCAGCGCGTCCAGATGCCGTCGTACGGCCGCCTGGGTGAGCCCGAGCCGTCCGGCCAGCTCGGCGACGGTCGACGGCCCGTGGTCCAGGATGGATCGCGCGACCCGGTTGCGCGTCGAGCGCTCTCCGGTCGCGAGCTCCTCCTGCGGGGCCCCCGTGGGGGTCTCCCGAGCCTCGCCGTCGTATTTCACAACACCATTGTTGCGTAATTCCTCAGAGCCAGGCAAGCCACGTCCCCACGGCCGTACGGTGCCCTGCATCACTTAGGCATACCTAAGCTGACCTGGGAAAACGATCTTTGATCGATCAAACCATGGCGTCTGCAGGTCTCTTCCGGAACACTCCCGAACCATGCCCATACCCCCTCCCACCGGCCCACTTGTCACCTGGGGCACGGTCGCCGAGCAGCTGCGCACGCCGGGCGCGGCCGACGTACGGCTGTTCGCCGTGGCGGACGCGGTGGCGTACGCGGAGCGGTGGCCGGCACCGCACCGGCCCCGTGAGGAGGAGATCCCGCACCCGCCCGTCTGAGGCGACCGGCGCGTACCTAGACTCTGGATCCATGCGAAGTGAGCCTGTCGTCCAGGTCCAGGCCCTGGTGAAGCGGTACGGGACGAAAACCGCGGTGAACGGCCTCGACCTGGTGGCCGGGGCAGGCGTCACCGCCGTGCTCGGTCCGAACGGCGCCGGCAAGACGACCACCGTCGAGACCTGCGAGGGATACCGGAAGCCGGACTCGGGCACGGTGCGCGTCCTGGGCCTCGACCCCGTGAGACAGGCCGGTGAGCTGCGGCCCCGGATCGGCGTGATGCTCCAGTCCGGCGGTGTCTACTCGGGCGCGCGGGCCGACGAGATGCTCCGGCACGTGGCGAAGCTGCACGCGCACCCCCTGGACGTGGACGCGCTCATCGAGCGCCTCGGGCTCGGCAGCTGCGGCCGTACGACGTACCGCCGTCTCTCGGGCGGCCAGCAGCAGCGGCTCGCCCTGGCGATGGCCGTCGTCGGGCGCCCGGAGCTGGTGTTCCTGGACGAGCCGACGGCCGGCCTGGATCCGCAGGCCCGCCGCGCGACCTGGGACCTGGTCCGGGATCTGCGCACGGACGGCGTTTCCGTGATCCTCACGACCCACTACATGGACGAGGCCGAGCAGCTCGCCGACGACGTCGCGATCATCGACACGGGCAGGGTCATCGCCCAGGGCTCCCCCGAGGAGCTGTGCCGCGGCGGCGCGGAGAACACGCTGAGGTTCACGGGCCGGCCGGGCCTGGACGTGAAGTCCCTGCTGAAGGCGCTCCCCGCGGACTGCACGGCCGCGGAGCTGACGCCGGGCTCGTACCGGGTCGTCGGCAAGGTGAACCCCCAACTGCTGGCCACCGTCACCTCCTGGTGCGCGCAGCACGGGGTGATGCCGGACCGGATCTCGGTGGAGCGGCACACCCTCGAAGACGTTTTTCTGGAGCTCACGGGCAAGGAGCTGCGTTCGTGACGACGACCATCCCCGGTGCGTACACCCCGAAGCCGGGTGCGGCCCCCCTCCCCCGCATGATCGCGGCTCAGGCCGCGCTCGAGACGAAGATGCTCCTGCGCAACGGCGAGCAGCTGCTGCTGACGGTCGTGATCCCGACGTTGCTGCTCGTGCTCTTCAGCTCCGTGGACATCGTCGACACCGGCGCGGGCGAGGCCGTCGACTTTCTCACCCCCGGCATCCTCGCCCTCGCCGTGATGTCGACGGCGTTCACCGGCCAGGCCATCGCGACGGGCTTCGAGCGGCGCTACGGGGTGCTGAAGCGCCTGGCGTCCTCCCCGCTGCCTCGCTGGGGCCTGATGACCGCGAAGACGGCCTCCGTGCTGGTCACCGAGGTCCTTCAGGTGATCCTGGTGACGGTGATCGCCTTCGCGCTGGGCTGGTCGCCGCACGGCAACCCCCTCGCCGTACTGCTCCTCCTGGTCCTGGGGACCGCCGCGTTCTCGGGGCTCGGCCTGCTGATGGCCGGGACCCTCAAGGCCGAGGCCACCCTGGCCGCCGCCAACCTGGTGTTCCTGCTGCTGCTCGTCGGCGGCGGGGTCATCGTCCCGCTGGAGAAGTTCCCGTCCGGCGCCCAGGACGTGCTCGGGCTGCTGCCCATCTCGGCCCTGTCGGACGGCCTGCGGGACGTGCTCCAGCACGGGTCCGGGATGCCGTGGGGCGACCTGGGGATCCTGGCCGTGTGGGGGGTCGTGGGGCTGGCGGCGGCCGGAAGGTTCTTCCGCTGGGAGTAGGCGCCGGAGCAAGAGTGAGGCACGGCGCACCGCGGACCCTCGTGAAAGCATGCACAAGCGGCCGCCTACGATGGGGCACGTGCCAAACGTGACCCGCGCCGACGCCGTAGCGGCCGCGCGCAACCCCCTCGCCTTCATCGCCGAACGCTGGACCCCGGGCCCCCGGACGGTCCAGCGGGCGGCTCTCGCCGCGCTCGTCATGTCGGTGGTGATCGTGGTCACCGGCGGCGCCGTGCGCCTGACGGGCTCCGGCCTCGGCTGCCCGACCTGGCCCAAGTGCACCGCCGACTCCCTCACCGCCACCAGCGCGATGGGCTTCCACGGCGCCATCGAGTTCGGCAACCGCATGCTGACGTACGTACTGTGCGCGGCGGTCGGCTGGGCGATCATCGCCGCGCGTTCCGAGAAGCCGTACCGCCGCAGCCTGACCCGGCTGGGCTGGGCGCAGTTCTGGGTCGTGATGGGCAACGCCATCCTCGGCGGTGTCGTGGTCCTCGTCGGCCTCAACCCGTACACGGTCGCGGCTCACTTCCTGCTCTCGTCCGCCCTGATCGCGGTCGCCACCGTGATGTGGCAGCGCACCCGGGAGGGGGACGGGCCACCCAAGCCGCTGGTCGGCAAGTCGGTGCAGCAGCTGGTGTGGTTCCTGGTCGCCGCCTCGGTGCTGCTGATCGCCGTCGGCACGGTGGTCACCGGCTCGGGTCCGCACGCGGGCGACTCCAGCGAGGTCGAGCGGATGCCGCTGGACTGGGAGACGATCAGCAAGCTGCACGCCGTACTGGCCTGGATCGTGGTGACGCTGACGTTCGCCCTGTGGTTCGTCCTCAAGGCGGTGGACGCGCCCAAGGGGCCACTGGACCGCACCCGCGAACTGTTCCTGGTGCTGCTCGCCCAGGGCGTCATCGGCTACGTCCAGTACTTCACGAACCTCCCCGAGGCGCTGGTCGGGCTGCACATGCTCGGGTCGGGCCTGGTGTGGATCGCCGTACTGCGCGTGCTGCTGTCGCTGCGCGAACGGCCGGAGACAGCGGAAGCCGAGCTGCCGGGCCTGGCGGCCGAGGCGACGGTCGCCACGCGCGCGTGAGTCACGTTTCCAGCCCGTAGACCCGTCTGGCGTTGCCCGCCGCCAGCATCCCCGCCACGCGCTGCGCGTCCGTCAGCGACCACGCCCCCTCGGCGACCCAGGAACCGAGCACCCGGCCGAGGGCCTCGCGGAAGAGTCGTGCCCCCACCACGTGCAGCTCGGGCAACCCCTGCGCCCCGCTGGAGAAAAGGATCTTGCCGAAGGGGGCCAGCTCCAGGATCTCCGCGAGGACGGTCGCGGCGCGGGCGCCGGTGCGCACGAGAGCGGCCCCCGAGTCCGTGTAGACGTGCGGGAAGACGCCGGCGAGGTGGGCGGCGTGGCGGTGGTACGGGTAGCCGTGCAGCAGGACGAGGTCCGTGCCCAGACCCGCCGTCGCCCGTACGAAGTCCGTGAGCAGCACCGGGTCCGTACGGTCGATGCGCAGCCCCGGTTCGCCGAGCCCCGCGTGCAGTTGCAGGGGCAGCCCGGAGGCGACCGCGATCCACAGCAGATGGCGCAGCAGCACCGGGTCACTGAGCTCCCCGCCGACCCGCCGTCCGGCCAGCCAGCGGCCGGCCGCGCCGCGTACCTCTCCCGGTCCGGGCGGTTCGGGCGCGAGCGCCAGCCCGTGCCGGACCCCCGCGACCGAGGTGAAGGCGACGGCCTGCGCGGCGGCGCCGTGCACCGCCTCGGCGAGGTTGGCGAGGAAGGACTCGACGGTGCCGGAGGTGTCGGCGACCTGCTCGGCCAGGAGTTCCAGGCGCACGATCTCGTGCGCCTGCGCCTCACCGGCGGACGCCATCTCCAGGGGCCCGGTCAGGTCGCCGGGCAACCCGGTGTCGACAAGGTACGTCGTGATGCCGCTGCCGCGCAGCAGTCGGCGGCCCGCCTCCAGTACGCCGAGTTCACGACGCCGGGCGAGATAGCGGGCGGGCGTGCAGTGCGGTTCCAGGCCGAGCAGCGGGGGGCACCAGCGGCGTACCGCGAACCCGGTCTGCGTGTCGAAGAGGGTGGTGCCCGGTGCGGGCGGGCCCTCGGTGCGGGCCAGCTGGGCCTCGAAGGTGCCGAGGCCCAGCTCCGTTCTCAGTACGCCGTGGCAGTACTGGTCCACGAGGGACGGCGTGTCGATCATCCGGGCTCCCCGCGGGTTGACTACGTCGTTCTGCGGGGCCTAACGGGTGAACGAGGTGTCAGGTGGCGGGGCCATGGGTTCTTTGGCGGCTGCGGGCCGTCTGTGGCTGGTCGCGCCCACGCGGCGGAGCGACATGATGTCACCGGCCCGCGCCGCTCAGGGTGGGCTGTTCAGCCGTTGGCCGGGCCGCCCACCTGGATTCCCGCCATGCGGTTCCACTCGTACGGCCCGGTCTTCACCTTGGCCGCGAACTCGCCGTCGAACGCCTCGTGGACGGTGATCCCGGACTTCTCCACGGCCTTCTCGGCGACCGCGTGGGAGGGCGCCACCAGGTCGCCCCAGCCGCCGTCCTCGCCGACGAGCACGATGCGGGCACCGCGCTCCCCGATGTACGCGACGTGCCCCTCGGCCCCGCCGTGCTCCTTGGCGAAGGAGCTGATCCGCTTGGCGAGCTTGGCCGCGGTGCGCTCGGCCTTCGCGGCCTGCTTGGCGTCGGTGCCCTCGTCAACCTGCTTCGTTTCTGCCATGGCCAGATGCTACCGACGAGTAGATCAAACGGCGACGGGCGGGGTGCGTGGCCTTGACCACGCACCCCGCCCGTACGGAAAACCAGGGGTCTCAGGACTGTCAGGGGTGTCTAACGAAGGAAGGGGTCCACCGCGACCGCCACGAAGAGGAGCGACACATAGGTGATCGACCAGTGGAACAGCCGCATCTCCTTCAGCTTGGCGCCCGTCACCTCGGCCTTCGCCCGGTTCTGCAGGCCGTGCGCCTCCCACAGCCAGAAGCCGCCCGCCAGCAGCGCGACCAGGGTGTACAGCCAGCCGGTGTAACCGAGCGGGGTGAGCAGCAGCGAGACGATGACCATCACCCAGCTGTAGAGGACGATCTGCTTGGCGACCACCTTGTTGGAGGCGACGACCGGCAGCATCGGCACGCCCACGCGCGCGTAGTCCTCCTTGACCTTCATGGACAGCGGCCAGTAGTGCGGCGGCGTCCAGAAGAACATGACGAGGAAGAGGATGACCGGCGCCCACGACATGGAGTTGGTGACGGACGACCAGCCGATCAGGACCGGGAGGCAGCCGGCGATGCCGCCCCACACGATGTTCTGCGACGTGCGCCGCTTGAGAAGCATCGTGTAGACGACCACGTAGAAGAGGAGCGCGCCGAGCGACAGCCACGCCGACAGCCAGTTGACGGTCAGACCGAACAGCAGCGTCGAGACGACCGCGAGGGTGATGCCGAAGACCAGGCACTCGGCCGGGCTGACCATGCCGGTGACCAGCGGACGCTGCGAGGTGCGGTCCATCAGCGCGTCGATGTCCCGGTCGATGTACATGTTCAGCGCGTTGGCGCCGCCCGCGGAGAGATAGCCGCCGACACAGGTCAGCAGCACCAGCTTCAGATCCGGTACACCCTGTTGCGCCAAGAACATCACCGGAACGGTGGTGATCAGCAGCAGCTCGATGATCCGGGGCTTGGTCAACGCCACGAACGCCTTGACACGGGCCCCGAACGGCCGGTGGCCCGGGTTCTGGCTCGTCCCGAGCACCCCCACTGGACGGGATTCGACGGCCGTCACGCACACCCCTGACAGAGACATCCCAGCAAGCCTCCCCGTGTGAAGTCCGGGTAAAGGCTCGCGCGTACCACGCCACTGTAGACGTTGCCCATACCTCGGCCTTCGCGGGGGTGGGGTCGTGTTGAGAGGGGCTGCTCATCGGTCGTACTGAGGCTCGATTGAGCAGTCAGATGAGCGGCTCCGTATTCAGTTGCCAAATGCGATTCGCGCCAGTCGAGAGGCGGATCCGCGGGAGTCCCGGCAGTCTGTAATGACTCGAAAAAACGCACGTTCTTACGGGGGTAGGCTCGACAACGGCCGGTGGGCGCCCAGTGCACCGGCAGCCGGTGGGCGCACGCCCAGAACACCGGTATTCGACATGTGGAGAGGAGCCCTGACCCAGGGTGAGCACCAAGCCGACCACCACAGACCTCGAGTGGACCGAGTTGGACCAGCGGGCCGTCGACACCGCCCGCGTCCTGGCCGCCGATGCCGTACAGAAGGTCGGAAACGGCCATCCGGGTACGGCGATGAGCCTGGCGCCTGCCGCCTACACCCTCTTCCAGAAGGTGATGCGGCATGACCCCGCCGACCCCGAGTGGGTCGGCCGCGACCGCTTCGTGCTGTCCGCCGGTCACTCGTCCCTGACCCTCTACACGCAGCTCTACCTGGCCGGCTTCGGCCTGGAGCTGGACGACCTGAAGTCCTTCCGCACCTGGGGCTCGAAGACCCCGGGCCACCCCGAGTACGGGCACACCAAGGGTGTGGAGACCACGACCGGGCCGCTGGGCCAGGGTGTGGCGAACGCGGTCGGCATGGCGATGGCCGCCCGCTACGAGCGCGGTCTGTTCGACCCGGACGCCCCGCAGGGCGAGTCCCCCTTCGACCACTTCGTCTACGCGATCGCCGGTGACGGCTGCCTCCAGGAGGGCATCTCCGCCGAGGCGTCCTCGCTGGCCGGCCACCAGAAGCTCGGCAACCTCATCCTGCTGTGGGACGACAACCACATCTCGATCGAGGGCGACACCGAGACGGCCGTCTCCGAGGACACCGTCAAGCGCTACGAGGCGTACGGCTGGCACGTGCAGCGGATCGCGCCGAAGCCGGACGGCGACCTGGACCCGCATGCCATCTACAACGCGATCGAGGCCGCGAAGCAGGTGACGGACAAGCCGTCCTTCATCGCGATGCGCTCGATCATCGCCTGGCCGGCCCCGAACGCGCAGAACACCGAGGCCGCCCACGGCTCGGCGCTCGGCGACGACGAGGTCGCGGCCACCAAGCGCGTCCTCGGCTTCGACCCGGAGAAGTCCTTCGAGGTCGCCGACGAGGTCATCGGCCACACCCGCGGAGCGCTGGAGCGCGGCCGTCAGGCCAAGGCGGAGTGGGAGAAGTCCTTCCAGGAGTGGCGCAACAGCAACGCGGAGCGCGCCGCCGAGTTCGACCGCGTCGCCGCGGGCGAGCTGCCCACCGGCTGGGAGGAGAAGATCCCGGTCTTCGAGCCCGGCAAGGGCGTCGCCACCCGCGCCGCCTCCGGCAAGGTGCTCCAGTCCCTCGGCGCGGTGATCCCCGAGTTGTGGGGCGGCTCCGCCGACCTGGCCGGGTCGAACAACACGACGATCGACAAGGACAGCTCGTTCCTGCCGGCGGACAACCCGCTGCCGGAGGCGCACCCGTACGGCCGAACGGTCCACTTCGGTATCCGCGAGCACTCCATGGCCGCGGAGATGAACGGCATCGCGCTGCACGGCAACACCCGTATCTACGGCGGCACCTTCCTGGTGTTCTCCGACTACATGCGCAACGCGGTACGCCTGTCGGCCCTGATGCACCTGCCGGTGACGTACGTGTGGACGCACGACTCCATCGGCCTCGGCGAGGACGGCCCGACGCACCAGCCGGTCGAGCACCTGGCCTCGCTGCGCGCCATCCCGGGCCTGAACGTGGTCCGCCCGGCGGACGCCAACGAGACCGCGATCGCCTGGCGCGAGATCCTCAGGCGCTACACGAAGGTGTTCGGCAAGGGCGCCCCGCACGGTCTGGCGCTGACCCGCCAGGGCGTGCCGGTGTACGAGCCCAACGACGACGCGGCCAAGGGCGGCTACGTGCTGTTCGAGGCCGAGGGCGGCGACGCCCAGGTCATCCTGATCGCCACCGGTTCCGAGGTGCACGTCGCCGTCGAGGCGCGCGAGCAGCTCCAGGCCGACGGTGTGCCGACGCGCGTCGTCTCCATGCCGTCCGTGGAATGGTTCGAGGAGCAGGACCAGGGGTACCGGGACAGCGTCCTGCCGCCGTCCGTGAAGGCTCGTGTCGCGGTGGAGGCCGGTATCGGTCTCACCTGGCACAAGTACGTCGGGGACGCCGGTCGCATCGTTTCCCTGGAGCACTTCGGTGCTTCCGCCGACGGCAAGGTCCTCTTCCGCGAGTTCGGCTTCACTGCCGAGAACGTGGCCGCGAAGGCGCGGGAATCCATCGCCGACGCCCAGCGCTGACCCTCATATACGACACGTAGGAGATGCATTTTCCATGACAGACGCACTGAAGCGCCTCTCCGACGAAGGCGTCGCGATCTGGCTGGACGACCTGTCGCGCAAGCGGATCACGTCCGGCAACCTCGCCGAACTGATCGACCAGCAGCACGTCGTGGGTGTCACCACCAACCCGTCGATCTTCCAGAAGGCGATCAGCAGCGGTGACGGTTACGAGCAGCAGCTCGCCGACCTCGCCGCCCGCAAGGTCACCGTCGAAGAGGCCATTCGCATGATCACGACGGCGGACGTCCGCGACGCCGCCGACATCCTGCGCCCGGTCTTCGACGCCACCGGCGGTCAGGACGGCCGGGTCTCCATCGAGGTGGACCCGCGCCTGGCGCACAACACCAGGGCGACCATCGCCGAGGCCAAGCAGCTGGCCTGGCTCGTCGACCGTCCCAACACGCTCATCAAGATCCCGGCCACCAAGGCGGGCCTCCCGGCGATCACCGAGGTCATCGGTCTCGGCATCAGCGTCAACGTCACACTGATCTTCTCGCTGGAGCGCTACCGCGAGGTCATGGACGCCTACCTCTCCGGCCTGGAGAAGGCCAAGGAGCGCGGCCTGGACCTGTCGAAGATCCAGTCCGTGGCGTCCTTCTTCGTGTCCCGCGTGGACACCGAGATCGACAAGCGGATCGACGCGCTGGGCACCGACGAGGCCAAGGCCGCCCGTGGCAAGGCGGGCGTCGCCAACGCCCGGCTCGCCTACCAGGCGTACGAGGAGGTCTTCTCCTCGGACCGCTGGCTGGCCCTCGACAAGGCGCAGGCCAACAAGCAGCGCCCGCTGTGGGCCTCGACCGGCGTCAAGGACCCGGCGTACAAGGACACCCTGTACGTCGTCGAGCTGGTGGCGCCGAACACGGTGAACACCATGCCGGAAGCCACGCTGGAAGCCACCGAGGACCACGGCGAGATCCGCGGCAACACGATCGCCGGTACGTACGAGCAGGCCCGCGCCGAACTCGACGCGGTCGAGAAGCTCGGGATCTCGTACGACGACGTGGTCCAGCTGCTGGAGGACGAGGGCGTCGACAAGTTCGAGACGTCCTGGAACGACCTGCTCAAGTCGACCGAGGCGGAGCTCCAGCGCCTCGCCCCTTCGGAGGGCTGAAACGTTGTCAAGCAGCAACCCGCTGCGTGACCCCGCCGACCGACGGCTCCCGCGTATCGCGGGGCCGTCGGGCCTGGTCATCTTCGGCGTAACCGGCGATCTGTCGCGCAAGAAGCTGATGCCCGCCGTCTACGACCTCGCCAACCGCGGGCTGCTGCCGCCGGGCTTCTCGCTCGTCGGCTTCGCGCGCCGCGAGTGGCAGAACGAGGACTTCGCGGCGGAGGTCCACGACGCCGTCAAGGAGCACGCCCGTACGCCGTTCCGCGAGGAGGTCTGGCAGCAGCTCATCCAGGGGATGCGCTTCGTCCAGGGCACCTTCGACGACGACGACGCCTTCGAACGGCTGCGCGGCACCATCGAGGAGCTCGACAAGGCACAGGGGACGGGCGGCAACTTCGCCTTCTACCTCTCCGTGCCGCCGCGTTCCTTCCCCGTGGTCATCCAGCAGCTGAAGAAGCACGGTCTCGCCGACCAGACGAGCGGCTCCTGGCGGCGCGCGGTCATCGAGAAGCCCTTCGGTCACGACCTGAAGTCGGCCGAGGAGCTCAACAAGGTCGTGCACGAGGTCTTCGGCTCGGACCAGGTCTTCCGCATCGACCACTACCTGGGCAAGGAGACCGTCCAGAACATCCTGGCGCTGCGCTTCGCCAACACGATGTTCGAGCCGATCTGGAACCGGTCCTTCGTGGACCATGTGCAGATCACCATGGCCGAGGACATCGGCATCGGCGGCCGCGCCGGCTACTACGACGGCATCGGCGCCGCCCGTGACGTCATCCAGAACCACCTGCTCCAGCTGATGGCCCTCACCGCGATGGAGGAGCCCGCCTCCTTCGACGCGGACGCGCTGGCCGCGGAGAAGACCAAGGTGCTCGGCGCGGTACGGCTGCCGAAGGACCTGGGCAAGGACACCGTGCGCGGCCAGTACGCGGACGGCTGGCAGGGCGGCGAGAAGGTCATCGGCTACCTCCAGGAAGACGGCATCGACGCCAAGTCGAAGACCGACACCTATGCCGCGATCAAGGTGGGCGTCGACAACCGCCGCTGGGCGGGCGTGCCGTTCTACCTCAGGACCGGCAAGCGCCTCGGCCGCCGCGTCACGGAGATCGCGGTCGTCTTCCAGCGCGCCCCGCACTCCCCCTTCGACACGACGGCCACCGAGGAGCTGGGCCAGAACGCGATCGTCATCCGCGTCCAGCCCGACGAGGGCGTGACCGTCCGCTTCGGCTCGAAGGTGCCGGGCACGTCGATGGAGATCCGGGACGTGTCCATGGACTTCGCCTACGGCGAGTCGTTCACGGAGTCGAGCCCTGAGGCGTACGAACGGCTCATCCTCGACGTCCTGCTCGGCGACTCGAACCTCTTCCCGCGCACCGAGGAGGTCGAGCTGTCCTGGAAGATCCTCGACCCGATCGAGCAGTACTGGGACAAGCACGGCAAGCCCGCGCAGTACCCGTCGGGCACCTGGGGACCGGCCGAGGCGGACGAGATGCTCGCACGAGACGGACGGAGCTGGCGCCGGCCATGAAGATAGACCTGACGGACAGCACCGCCAGCAAGATCAACAAGGCCCTCGTCAAGGGCCGCCGAGCCATCGGCACCCCGGCCGTCGGCATGGTGCTCACCCTCGTCATCGTCACCGACGAGGAGAACGCCTACGACGCCCTCAAGGCCGCGAACGACGCCTCCCGCGAGCACCCCTCGCGCACGCTCGTGGTCATCAGGCGCGTCTCCCGCTCGCCCCGCGACCGCACGAAGTCCCGGCTCGACGCCGAGGTTCGGGTGGGCGCGGACGCGGGCACCGGCGAGACGGTGGTCCTGCGGCTGTACGGCGAGGTCGCCGACCACGCCCAGTCGGTCGTCCTGCCGCTGCTGCTGCCCGACGCCCCCGTGGTGGTCTGGTGGCCGGTCAACGCGCCCCTGGACCCGGCCAACGACCCGCTGGGGGCCCTCGCCCAGCGCAGGGTCACCGACACCTACGCCGCCGAGCAGCCGGTACGGGAGCTGTCCGCCCGCGCCGACGCCTACACGCCCGGCGACACGGACCTGGCGTGGACCCGCATCACGCCCTGGCGTTCGATGCTGGCCGCGGCCCTGGACCAGGTGGTCTGCGAGGTCAAGGCGGTCGAGGTGGAGGGCGAGGAGTTCAACCCGAGCTGTGAGCTGCTCGCGATGTGGCTCGCGGACCGGCTGGAGGTCCCCGTCAAGCGCTCCCTGTCGGCCGGCCCCGGCCTGACGGCGGTCCGCATGACCACCGACCACGGCTCGATCGCCCTCGACCGCGCGGACGGCACGCTGGCCACGCTGTCGATCGGGGGCCAGCCGGACCGCGCGGTGGCGCTCAAGCGGCGGGAGACCGCAGAGCTGATCGCGGAGGAGCTGCGCCGGCTCGACCCGGACGACACGTACGCCTCGGCGCTGCGGTTCGGGGTGGACCGGCTGCACGCGGCGCCGACGGTCGTACAGGAGCCGACGGCCGCGCAGGAGCCTGCGGTGGACGCGTCTGCGACCGCGCAGGAGCCGGTGGCGGAAGCAACCGCGGCCCCGGCGAAGAAGACGGCCGCGAAGAAGACAGCCGCGAAGAAGGCCCCGGCGAAGAAGGCGGCGGCGAAGTGAGCACTCCCCAGCTGGTCGTGCACCACGACAAGGAGCTGATGGCGCAGGCCGCAGCGGCCCGTCTGATCACGAAGATCGTGGACGCACAGGCCTCCCGGGGTTCGGCGTCCGTGGTCCTCACGGGCGGCCGCAACGGCAACGGGCTGCTGGCCGCACTGGCCGCGCAGCCGGCCCGGGACGCCATCGACTGGGGCCGCCTCGACCTGTGGTGGGGCGACGAGCGGTTCCTGCCCGAGGGCGACCCCGAGCGCAATGTCACGCAGGCCCGCGAGGCGCTGCTGGACTCGGTGCCGCTGGACCCGAAGCGCGTGCACGCCATGCCCTCGTCGGACGGTCCCTACGGCGCGGACGCGGACGCGGCAGCGGCCGCCTACGCGGAGGAACTGGCCCGCGCGGCCGGCCCCGAGAACCACGGTGCGGTGCCGACCTTCGACGTCCTGATGCTGGGTGTCGGCCCGGACACCCACGTGGCGTCGCTCTTCCCGGAGCTGCCCGCCGTACGGGAGACCGAGCGCACGGTGGTCGGCGTCCACGGCGCGCCCAAGCCCCCGCCGATCCGTGTCACCCTCACCCTCCCGGCGATCCGGGCGGCCCGTGAGGTGTGGCTGCTGGCGGCCGGCGAGGACAAGGCGAACGCCGCGGCGATCGCCCTGTCGGGCGCGGGCGAGATCCAGGCCCCGGCGGCCGGCGCGTACGGCCGGCAGCGCACCCTGTGGCTGCTGGACTCGGCGGCGGCCTCCCAGCTGCCGCGCTCGCTGTACCCGCCGGCGTCGCCCTGACGGCGGATTCGGCTCTTTCCGGAACCCGTACGGTCAACGACCGTACGGGTTCCGGCCGTTGCAGGGGCTGAGCGTGCCGCCCAACTCCCCCTCGAACCAGCCACCTTGCACTCCCCCGAGCCATGGCCTTCGTGATCGTCGGGGAGTCCACGGGAAGCGGACGGCCGCACGCCGCCCGCTTCCCGCATCCGTGGTCACTGCCGGCCGCGCAGCTTCCGGTAGGTGGCGACCAGGGCCTTGGTGGACTCGTCCAGGCCGGGAACGTCCGCGCCCTCGGTGAGGGCGGGTTCGACGCGCTTGGCGAGGACCTTGCCGAGCTCGACGCCCCACTGGTCGAAGGAGTCGATGTTCCACACCGCGCCCTGGACGAACACCTTGTGCTCGTAGAGCGCGACGAGCTGGCCGAGGACCGACGGGGTCAGCTCGCGCGCCAGAATCGTGGTGGTGGGGTGGTTGCCCTTGAACGTCTTGTGTGCCACCAGCTCCTCGGGCACACCCTCCGCCCGTACCTCGTCGGGGGTCTTGCCGAAGGCCAGCGCCTGTGTCTGGGCGAAGAAGTTGGCCATCAGCAGGTCGTGCTGCGCCTTGAGCTCGTCGCCCAGTTCGGCGACCGGCTCGGCGAAGCCGATGAAGTCCGCCGGGATGAGCTTCGTGCCCTGGTGGATCAACTGGTAGTAGGCGTGCTGCCCGTTGGTGCCGGGCGTGCCCCAGACGACAGGCCCGGTCTGCCAGTCGACCTCGCGCCCGTCGCGGCCTGTGGACTTGCCGTTGGACTCCATGTCCAGCTGCTGCAGGTAGGCGGTGAACTTGGAGAGGTAGTGCGAGTAGGGCAGCACCGCGTGCGACTGGGCGTCGTGGAAGTTGCCGTACCAGATGCCCAGCAGGCCCAGCAGCAGCGGCACGTTGGCCTCGGCGGGCGCGGTGCGGAAGTGCTCGTCGACGAGGTGGAAGCCGTCGAGCATCTCGCGGAAGCGGTCCGGGCCGATGGCGATCATCAGGGAGAGGCCGATCGCGGAGTCGTACGAGTAACGCCCACCGACCCAGTCCCAGAACTCGAACATGTTGGCCGTGTCGATGCCGAAGTCGGACACCTTCTCGGCGTTCGTCGACAGCGCCACGAAGTGCTTCGCGACGGCCTCCGGCCCGGCCTGCAGGTGGATGAGCAGCCAGTTGCGGGCCGAGGTGGCGTTGGTGATGGTCTCGATGGTGGTGAACGTCTTCGACGCGATGACGAACAGCGTCTCGGCCGGGTCGAGGTCGCGGGTGGCCTCGTGCAGGTCGGCGCCGTCCACGTTGGAGACGAAACGGACCGTCAGATCGCGGTCGGTGTAGGCGCGCAGCACCTCGTAGGCCATCGCCGGGCCCAGGTCCGAGCCGCCGATGCCGACGTTCACCACGTTCTTGATGCGCTTGCCGGTGTGGCCGGTCCACTCGCCCGAGCGGACCCGGTTCGCGAAGGCGGACATCCGGTCGAGGACGGCGTGCACGGCGGGCACCACGTTCTCGCCGTCGACCTCGATCACGGCGTCCCGCGGGGCACGCAGCGCGGTGTGCAGCACGGCCCGGTTCTCGGTGGTGTTGATCTTCTCGCCGCGGAACATGGCGTCCCGCAGGGCGAAGACGTCCGCGGCGGCGGCCAGCTCGCGCAGCAGCCGCAGCGTCTCGTCGGTGACGAGATGCTTGGAATAGTCGATGTACAGGTCACCGACCTGGAGCGTGTATCCGCTGCCCCGACCGGGATCGGTGGCGAACAGATCCCGCAGACGAGTGTCGGCGAGCTCCTCGCGGTGCTTGGCCAGAGCGGTCCACTCGGGCGTCTGGTTGAGCCTGGTACGGCCGTCTGCGTTCATATCCGACTTCAGCCTTCTTTCCTGCCTGTCCCTGCTGCGTACCTTGCCCCGCTACCGCTTCCAACCTAATTGATCAGTCGAGCGGCGGCGCAACTACAGGTACGTCCGGCTGACGTCCGCGTGTCAGCGCGGTGAAGGACAGGACGGAGAAGACATGAGGTCCGGTCGCACATCTCGCGATGTCCGACCGGACCTCAGTTCCTAGATCTCGCCCCGCAGTTTGGCGAGCGCCTCGGCGAGGATCGCCTCGCCGTCCGCGTCGCTGCGCCGCTCCCGCACGTAGGCGAGGTGCGTCTTGTAGGGCTCGGTGCGCGGCGGGTCCGGGGGGTTGTCCCGGTCCTGGCCGGCCGGGAAGCCGCAGCGCGGGCAGTCCCAGGTCTCGGGCACCTGTGCGTCGCTGGCGAAGCTGGGCTGCGTCTCGTGCCCGTTGGAGCACCAGAAGGAGATGCGCAGCCGCGGCGCTGACTCGCCGCGCTCGGCCTCGCCCATCGGCCCCGCCCCGACCCGGCTTCCTCGGATCGCGTTGCCACTTGCCACGGTGTAACTCCCTGCGTGATGGTGCCGCGAAGCGAGTCGGCGTTTCGCTTCACTGCGAGCGCCTCAGTCTACGTAAGGCCCAACGCGCGTCCAGTGATTGGAGTTACAGCCCCCACACTCAGACGCAAGCCCCATGATAGGCCGCGCTCAGCTGCGCGTACCGAACATGGGGCCTTACGCACGAAATGTGCTTGCGCGCACTCCGCCGATCAGCTGTTGCCCTTCATCAGGATGCCGAGCACGATGATGGACGCGAACCACAGCAGACCGATCACCAGGGTGATGCGGTCGAGGTTGCGCTCGGCGACCGAGGAGCCGCCGACGGACGACTGCATGCCGCCACCGAACATGTCGGAGAGGCCGCCGCCCTTCCCCTTGTGCATCAGCACGAGCAGCATCAGCAGCAGGCTGAAGACGATCAGGGCGATCGAGAACCCCAAAACCACGGCTGGACCAACTTCCTCGGAACTGGATGGACGACGGGGGCCGGACTCGGAAAGAGCCCCGGCCCCCGCAAGGGTACGACGGATCGCCGCTACCGCATACTCACAGATCGACTCACCGGTCGACTCACTGGTCGCGGAAGCGCACGATCTTGACGAACTCGTCGACGTCCAGCGAGGCACCGCCGACCAGCGCACCGTCGATGTCGGCCTGCGCCATGATCTCGGCGACGTTGCCCGACTTCACGGAGCCGCCGTACTGGATGCGGACCTTGTCGGCCAGCTCCTGCGAGTACAGCTCGGCGATCTTGCCCCGGATGGCGGCGCAGACCTCCTGGGCGTCCTCGGCGCCGCAGACCTTGCCGGTGCCGATGGCCCAGACGGGCTCGTAGGCGATCACGATCGACTCGGCCTGCTCGGCCGGGAGGTCCTTCAGACCACCCTCGACCTGCGCGAGGGTGTGGGAGACGTGCGTGCCCGCCTCGCGGACGTGCAGCTCCTCGCCGACACACAGGATCGGGGTCAGGCCGTGCTTGAAGGCGGCCTTGACCTTGGTGTTCACGATGTCGTCGGTCTCGTTGTGGTACTGGCGGCGCTCGGAGTGGCCGACCGCCACATACGTGCACTTGAGCTTGGCGAGCATCGAGCCGGAGATCTCGCCGGTGTAGGCGCCGGAGTCGTGCGCGGAGACGTCCTGGGCGCCGTACTTGATCCTGAGCTTGTCGCCGTCGACCAGCGTCTGCACGGAGCGCAGGTCGGTGAAGGGCGGCAGGACGGCGACCTCGACGGCGTCGTAGTCCTTGTCGGCCAGGGCGAAGGCGAGCTTCTGGACGTGGGCGATGGCCTCGAGGTGGTTGAGGTTCATCTTCCAGTTGCCCGCCATCAGCGGCGTGCGAGTGGTCATGCGGGGTCAGTCCTCCAGTGCGGCAAGGCCGGGGAGCGTCTTGCCCTCGAGGTATTCGAGGGAGGCGCCGCCGCCGGTCGAGATGTGGCCGAATGCCGACTCGTCGAAGCCCAGGATGCGCACGGCCGCGGCGGAGTCGCCACCGCCGACGACCGTGAAGGCCTGGGAGTCGATGAGGGCCTGGGCGACCGCCTTGGTGCCCTCGGCGTAGTCGGGGTGCTCGAAGACGCCCATGGGGCCGTTCCAGAAGACGGTGGCCGCGTCGGCGAGCTTCGAGGCGTACAGCTTGCGGGTTTCCGGACCGATGTCCAGACCCTCCTGGTCGGCCGGGATGGCGTCCGCGGCGACGGTGGTGGGGTTGGCCGGGGCCTTCGTCTTCAGGTCCGGGAACTCCGTGGAGACGAGGACGTCGACGGGCAGGACGAGCTCGACGCCGGTCTTCTCCGCGCGCTCGATGTACTCCTGGACGGCCGGGATCTGGTCCTCCTGGAGGAGGGAGATGCCGACCTCGTAGCCCTTGGCCTTGAGGAAGGTGTAGGCCATGCCGCCGCCGATGAGCAGCCGGTCGGCCTTGCCGAGCAGCTGGTCGATGACGGCGAGCTTGTCGGAGACCTTGGCGCCACCGAGGGCGACGACGTACGGGCGCTTGACGTCCTCGGTGAGCTTCTTCAGGACGCCGACCTCGGTGGCGATGAGGTAGCCGGCGTAGTGCGGCAGGCGCGCGGGGAGGTCGTAGACGGAGGCGTGCTTGCGGTGCACGGCCCCGAAGCCGTCGCCGACGTAGACGTCGGCGAGAGCGGCCAGCTGGTCCGCGAACTCGCCGCGCTCGGTGTCGTCCTTGGCGGTCTCGCCGGCGTTGAAGCGCAGGTTCTCGATGACCGCGACCTGTCCGGGCTGGAGGCCGTTCACCGCGTCGTGGGCGGCCGGGCCGACCGTGTCCTGGGCGAACGCGACCGGGGCGCCGAGGAGTTCACCGAGGCGCTCGGCGGCGGCCAGCAGCGAGAAGGCCGGGTCCGGGGCGCCCTTGGGGCGGCCCAGGTGCGAGGCGACGACCACCTTGGCGCCCGCGTCCACGAGAGCCTTCACGGTGGGCAGGACGGCGCGGATACGGCCGTCGTCGGTGATGACTCCGTCGGCCAGCGGCACGTTGAGGTCGGCGCGGACGAAGACCCGCTTGCCGTCCACGCCTTCGGCGAGAAGTTCGTCGATCGTCTTCATAAAGGGACTCCTAGGGAAGCTCTTCAGATCCGAGGGCTGATCGATCAATACGCAGCGCAGGGCTCGGGCAGCGCGGCTGTGCGCTGCCCGAGCCCTGGCTCACGGAGGTTCCTGCCTGCTCTGGGACTTAGAGCTGGCCGCCGACGAAGACCGTGAGGTCGACGAGGCGGTTGGAGTAGCCCCACTCGTTGTCGTACCAGCCGAGGATCTTCACCGAGTTGCCCTCCTGGACCATGGTCAGGGAGGAGTCGAAGGTGCAGGAGGCCGGGTCGCTGACGATGTCCGAGGAGACGATCGGGTCCTCGGTGTAGGCCAGGTAGCCCTTGAGGTCGCCGTCCTCGGAGGCCTTCTTGAACGCGGCGTTGACCTCGTCCTTGGTGACCTCGCGCTGGAGGGTCACGACCAGGTCGGTGGCCGAGCCGGTCGGGACCGGGACGCGCATGGCGATGCCGTCCAGCTTGCCCTTGAGCTGCGGGAGGACCAGGGCGGTGGCCTTGGCGGCGCCGGTGGTGGTCGGGATGATGTTCTCGGCGGCGGCGCGGGCGCGACGCAGGTCCGAGTGCGGGAAGTCCAGGATGCGCTGGTCGTTGGTGTACGCGTGCACCGTCGTCATCAGGCCCTTGACGATGCCGAAGTTCTCGTCGAGAACCTTGGCCATCGGCGCCACACAGTTGGTGGTGCAGGAGGCGTTGGAGATGACGTGGTGGTTCGCCGGGTCGTACTTGTCCTGGTTGACGCCCATCACGATGGTGATGTCCTCGTCCTTGGCCGGAGCCGAGATGAGGACCTTCTTGGCGCCGCCGGCGATGTGCTTCTCGGCGTCGGCCTTCTTCGTGAAGATGCCGGTCGACTCGATGACGATGTCGACGCCCAGCTCGCCCCACGGGATGTCCGCGGGGTTGCGCTCGGACAGGACCTTGATGGTGTGGCCGTCCACGGTGATCGTGTCGGCGGTGTGCGACACCTCGGCCTTGAGGCGGCCCAGGATGGTGTCGTACTTCAGCAGGTGAGCGGTGGTCGCGGTGTCACCCAGGTCGTTGACAGCCACGATCTCGATGTCAGCACCCTGCTCCAGCAGCGCGCGGAAGTAGTTGCGACCGATACGACCGAAGCCGTTGATGCCTACGCGGATCGTCACGAACCGATCTCCTCGTTGGTACGCCGGCTATGCGGTGCCGGCGAGCTCTGTTTGGGATGTCCCCGACCGCCTACGACCCTACCTCCCTGAGGCCCCCGGAGTGACATTGAGACGCCCCATACACGGCGAGGCGGTCCGTACCCGCCAGTAGGGGTACGGACCGCCCGCTATGTTCATGCCATTTTCACACAGGGTCACCCGGTGAGCGCGGTAAGCGCCTTGCCGATCAGGGCCTTGCGGTCGGCCGCCGCGGTGACGTGCTCCAGACCGAAGCCCAGCAGCACGGTGTCGTCCGTGGTGACCGCTCCGTAGGTCTGGAACAGCGCTCCGGTGCGCGTCCAGTCCTTGAGGACGGCCGGGCTGCCCGCGGGCGGTCCGGCGACCTGCCAGGAGCCCAGGGAGGTCTCGAAGCCCTCGGTCCCGGTGGCCGTGCCGCCGACGACGAGCGCGGCGTCGTCGGCGAGTACGCCGCGGCCGCCGGTGCCCGGGTCGGTGACGTAGCTGAGCGAGACCTCGACGGACCTGCCGGCGTACGCGCTCAGGTCGAAGTTCACCTGCTGCCAGCCGTTGGAGGCGCCGGTGAGAGCGTTCCAGGAGCCGCTGGAGCCGGTCGCGGTGCAGCCGTCCGACGTCAGGGTCAGGTAGTGCGTCAGCCAGGGGTGCTCACCGATGTAGAACCCGGCCCCGCACTCCGCCGGGACCTCGGTGCTGGTGGCGCCGCCCGCCTCCGGGAGGGTCGTCCAGTCCTCGGCACCCACGGTGTGCGCCTCGGCCACCGCGTTGTCGTAGCCCGGCTCGGTGTCCCACAGGAGCTGGGTTCGCAGCGTGGGCTTGTCGGCCGCGCTGACCCCCGTGAGGTCGATGGTGCGCGTGAGGCGCTTGTAGGCGTCGTCGGTGTGGACGGCGGCCGCCATGTAGGAGCCCGAGTACGGCCCGTACGGGTTCACGGTGCCGGCGAACTGGCCCGCGCCCGCGCTCGCGAACTGCGGATATGTGGCGACGGGCAGCTCGTCCGAGGTGACCTTGTAGGTACCCGCCCGGTCGAGCGGGTTGCCGGGCGCGGCGCCGAGCGTCCCGCCGGAGCCGGCGAGGTCGCCGGAGCCGGTGAAGCCGGTGGCACCGGGGGTCGACGTGCGCGAGTAGGCGCCCAGGTAGTACTGGCTGAAATCGTTCGAGGGAGTGCCGTCACCGAGGTCGACGCTGCCGCCGGCCGACTCGCCCGCCTCGATCAGCTTGCCGCCCTCGTTGAGGAAGGCGCGCAGCTGGAGCTGGGTGGGGTTGCCCGGGACGCTCGCGCCCGTGTAGTGGACGACCGTCCTGAAGTGGTCCAGCACGCCGAGCGCGTCGGGCGCGCCCTGGGTGGCGACGTCCCAGACGATCGCCTTGCGGCCGTTGGCCTTCAGCGCGTCCACGTACGTCTGCGCCTGTGTGGCGGCCGCGCCCTCCTCGGCGACGACGAGCGTGTCGGCCCTGGGCCGGTCGGCCACCGTGTAGGTGAAGTGTTCGCTGGAGGTGGGTTTCCCGCTCTTCGTCTCGCCGGTGAACCACACCTCGACCTTGTCGCCCGGCCGGCCGTCCTGGACCTTGGCCCGGTACTCGTCGAAGTAGAGGTTGTCGTCACCGCCGTACGTCTCGCCGCCCTTCCAGGGCTTGAGCGCCTGGTCGAGCGTGCGGCCGCCGTTGACGCGGTACTTGAGCTCCTTGTCGCGCACCGCCTTGCGGACGACGACGGAGACCTCCTGGTCGGCGCCGCGCGCGTACGACGTCGAGAACGCGGCCGGGGTGAAGTCGGCGGCGTTCAGGCCGACCGAGGACGACGGCTGGTCGGGGTGGGCGGCGGTCTCGGCGACGGAGAGCGCGAACGGGACGTTCTTGGCGAACTCCTGCTGGATCAGCTTCTCGTCGTCCGGGAAGTTGAAGGACGACTGGCAGTCGGAGGCGTTCCAGGTGTCGGCCGGGTCGAGGTTCGACACGGTCTGGCAGGTCGACATCTCGGGGGTGAACATCGCCATGCCGTTGACGTTGCCGGCGTGGCCGTCCGCCTCGCCGTTGGTGGTGTACAGCTCCGAGGAGACCTGCGGGTGGTAGCCCGGGACGGCGGAGTTGTCGGGGGTGCCGGCGAGTGCCCTGTAAAGCACGTCGTCCGGGGTCGGGGTGGCGACCTGCCAGCCGACGCCGTAGAGGAGGAGTTCGGCGGCGGAGTGGTAGTTGATGCCGTACGTGAAGCCGATGCGCTTCTCGAAGGCGTCCAGCGCCTGGGTCTCGGGCTCGGAGGCCGGTGAGGCGCCTCGGTAGGTCTCGCTGGTGGGGTTGGGGGACGAGCCCTCGTCGTCGTAGCCCCACTTGTAGGCGAAGTTGCGGTTGAGGTCGACGCCGTCGCCGGTGCTGATGGCGCCGTCGCCGTTGACGTCCCGCAGGTTCTTGCGCCACAGGCGCGTGTCGGAGTCCTGGAAGGTGTAGTCGTAGCCGTCGGGGTTGGCCGACAGGACGAACCACAGCTCGGTGGAGTCGACGATCTTCTTGATGCGTTTGTCGGTCTTGTAGTTGTCCAGGTAGTAGTGGAGCAGCCGCCTGGTCATCTCCGGCGTGATCCACTCGCGCGCGTGCTGGTTGGACATGTACAGCACGGAGGGCTTGGAGCCGTCCTCGGACTTCTTGGCGCCCTTGGTCAGTTTGACCGCGAGGATGTCCTGGCCGTCGACCGTCCTGCCGATGGAGACGACCTTCGTGAGGTCGGGGTTCTCCTGGCCGGTCCTGACGATCTCCTCCTTCAGACCGCCGCTGCCGCTGTACGGTCGGAACACACCCTCGGCGGCGGCCTCGACGCGGTTCTCCGCCTTGGCCGAAAGGGTGTGCTCGGTGAGGTCGAGGCCCTGCTTCTCCAGCTTTTTCGCCTGGTCGTCGGTGAGGTAGACCTCGACGCCGGCCGTGCCGCTGTCGGGCACCTGTTCGCCGAGTTCGTGGCCGTCCTGTCCGGCGGCCAGCAGCAGGGGAATCTGCTGCTTGGTGACTTCGGCACGGAAGACCTTGACCTCGTCAGCGTCGGACTTCTGTGCCGAACTCCCGGTCTGGGCCTGGGCAATGGGTGCGATGCTCGCTCCGCCGATCAGGAGCGCGCCGACAGCGAGGATCGATCTCGCTCTGTGTCTCATGAACCCCCCTAGCAGTGGTTCGCCACGACAGCGGCGAACACTTGCCAGGCTCATGACAGTTCATGATCGAGTCAAGGGCGCGCCAAGGACGGTCAAACGCCGGTGCCTACGTCCCAAGCAGGCTTCAGCACCGGCGTGTTGCGGGCTTCGGGGTCAGCCGACGAGGTTGTCGGCCAGCTCCTCGGAGATGTTGGCCTCCGTGCCCGGGATGCCCAGGTCGGAGGCCCGCTTGTCGGCCATCGCCAGCAGTCGGCGGATACGGCCGGCGACCGCGTCCTTGGTCAGCGGCGGGTCGGCGAGGGCGCCCAGCTCCTCCAGGGAGGCCTGCTTGTGCTCCATGCGCAGCCGGCCGGCGGCCGCGAGGTGCTCGGGCACCTCGTCGGCGAGGATCTCCAGGGCCCGCTGGACGCGGGCACCGGCGGCGACGGCGGCGCGGGCGGAGCGGCGCAGGTTGGCGTCGTCGAAGTTGGCGAGACGGTTCGCCGTGGCGCGCACCTCGCGGCGCATCCGCCGCTCCTCCCAGGCCAGCACGGACTCGTGCGCGCCGAGGCGGGTGAGCAGGGCGCCGATCGCGTCGCCGTCCCGGACGACGACCCGGTCCACGCCCCGGACCTCGCGGGCCTTCGCCGCGATGGACAGGCGGCGGGCGGCGCCGACGAGCGCGAGCGCGGCCTCGGGGCCGGGGCAGGTCACCTCGAGGGAGGAGGAACGACCGGGCTCGGTCAGCGAGCCGTGCGCCAGGAACGCTCCGCGCCAGGCCGCCTCCGCGTCACAGGTCGCCCCCGAGACCACCTGCGGGGGCAGACCGCGGATAGGGCGGCCCCGGCCGTCCACGAGGCCGGTCTGCCGGGCCAGCTGGTCGCCGCCGGCGACCACGCGCACGACGTAGCGCGAGCCGCGACGCAGACCGCCCGGTGCCATCACGATCAGCTCGGAACTGTGGCCGAAGATCTCCAGGATGTCCCGCTTGAGCCGACGCGCCGCCATCGCGGTGTCCAGCTCCGCCTCGATCACGATGCGCCCGCTCACCAGGTGGAGGCCGCCGGCGAACCGCAGGATGGCGGAGACCTCCGCCTTTCTGCAGCAGGTCCGGGTGACGGGGAGCCGGGAGATCTCATCCTTCACCGCTGCCGTCATCGCCATGGGCCGATCCTTCCATGCATCCGAAAAATACGGTCGTACGCGGCGGCGAGGAGCTCCGGGTCGTGTCGCGAAGTCCCATCGGCCCGGGCCACGGGCGCCAGCTCGACCGCGGCCCCGAACCGTTTGGCGGCGTCGGTCAACGAGTCGCGGTCGGGCACGGCGGCCTCGTCGGCCAGCACCACGTCCAGGGCGAGTTTAGGGGCGTGTCGTCCCAAAACCTCCAAATGACGCTGCGGGGAGAAGCCATCGGTTTCTCCGGGCTGCGGTGCGAGGTTCAGGGAGAGTACCCGGCGCGCCTTGGTCTGCGTGAGCGCGTCCAGGAGTTCGGGCACCAGCAGGTGCGGGATGACCGAGGAGAACCAGGAGCCGGGGCCGAGCACCACCCAGTCCGCGTCCCTGACCGCGGCGACGGCCTCGGGGACGGCGGGCGGGTCGTTCGGTACGAGGTGTACGGACTGCACCTCGCCGGGGGTGAGGGCGACCGTCGCCTGGCCGCGGACGGTGTCGACCTCGTCGGGCCGGTCCGGGTCGTGCCCCTTGACCAGGGCCTGGAGCTCCAGGGGCACGGCGGACATGGGCAGCACCCGCCCGTGCGCGCCAAGGAGCTTGCCCACCAGGTCCAGGGCCTGGACGTGGTCGCCGAGTTGCTCCCACAGGGCGACGATCAGCAGATTGCCGACCGCGTGCTCGTGCAGGTCGCCCTGGGACTGGAAGCGGTGCTGGATGACGCGGGCCCACGTCTGGCCCCAGTCGTCGTCGCCGCACAGGGCGGCCAGCGCCTTGCGCAGGTCGCCGGGCGGCAGCACGCCCAGCTCGTCGCGCAGGCGGCCGCTGGAGCCGCCGTCGTCTGCCACGGTGACGACCGCGGTGAGGTCACCGGTGATCCGGCGCAGTGCGGCGAGCGAGGCGGACAGGCCCATGCCGCCGCCGAGGGCGACGACCTTGGGCTGGGTTCCGCGGCGGCGCGGCTTGCCGCCACGGGCCTCGACCGGCCGGCTCGCACGCCCCTCGGGTACCACCCGGCGCAGTCGGCTCAGCCGCGGAGTACGTCCCGTCATTCCCGTCCCATGTCCCGGTGCACGACCACCGTCTCCACACCCTCGGCCGCGAGCCGCGCGGCGAGCTTCTCCGACATCGCGACCGAACGGTGCTTGCCACCCGTACAGCCGACCGCGATGGTCACATAGCGCTTGCCCTCACGGCGGTAGCCCGCGGCAACCAGCTGGAGGAGCTCCGCGTAGCGGTCGAGGAACTCCTTCGCGCCGGGCTGGTTGAAGACGTACGCCGCCACCTCCTCGTTGACACCGGTGAAGGGGCGCAGCTCCGGGACCCAGTGCGGGTTGGGCAGGAAGCGCATGTCCACGACCAGGTCGGCGTCGACCGGGAGGCCGTACTTGAAGCCGAAGGACATCACGGTGGCCCGCAGCTCGGGCTCCTCCTCGCCGGCGAACTGGGCGTCCATCTTGGCGCGCAGCTCGTGCACGTTCAGGCTGGAGGTGTCGATCACCAGGTCGGCGTCGCCGCGCAGCTCGCGCAGCAGCTCGCGCTCGGCGGCGATCCCGTCGACGATACGGCCGTCGCCCTGGAGCGGGTGCGGGCGGCGCACCGACTCGAAGCGGCGCACCAGGGCGTCGTCGGAGGACTCCAGGAAGACGATCCGGCGCGTGACACCCCGGGTGTCGAGGTCCGCGAGGGACTCCCGGAGGTTGTCGAAGAAGCGGCGGCCGCGGACGTCGACGACGACCGCGATCCGCGCCACGTTGCCCTGGGAGCGGGCGCCGAGCTCCACCATGGTGGGGATCAGGGCCGGCGGGAGGTTGTCGACGACGAACCAGCCGAGGTCCTCCAGACACTTGGCGGCCGTCGAACGGCCGGCCCCCGACATGCCGGAGATGATCACCAGCTCCGGGATGGCCGCCTCGGGGATCCCGGGCGGCGCGCTGTCCGTACTCACCTGTGCTCCGTCTTCCTGGCGTGCATCCTGCTGGCGTGCGCCTTGCTCGGGTGCGTTCTGCTGGCGTTCACCCTGCTGGGGTGCGTCCTGCTGGGGTGCGTCCTGCTGCGGGGAATTCTCGCGTGCTTCCCTGAGCGTCTGATCTCGCTGCGCTGTGGGCTGTGTCTCGTGATCGTTCATGGTTCCTGCCCCCGTCGTTCGTCCGGGGCGCCCGCGGTCACGGGCTCCCCCGGGGAGCCCGCCGTCGTCTCGGGCGCCCCGACTTCCTCGTCTTCCATGATCTCTCCAGTAGCCGTGTTCACGGCGGGGGCGGCCGGGGCCGCCTGGGCGAGGGCCACGGCGATGGTCTCGGCCGTCTTGCGGCCTATGCCCGGGACCTCGCAGATCTGGTCGATTGTCGCGGATCGCAGCTTCTTCACCGAGCCGAAGTGCTTGATCAGAGCCTGCTTGCGCGTGTCGCCGAGGCCCGGTACGTCGTCCAGAGGGCCGGCCCTGAAGCGCTTGGCGCGCTTGGTGCGCTGGTAGGTGATGGCGAAGCGGTGGGCCTCGTCGCGGACGCGCTGGAGCAGGTAGAGGCCCTCGCTGGTGCGGGGCAGGACCACGGGGTCGTCCTGGTCCGGCAGCCAGACCTCCTCCAGACGCTTGGCCAGGCCGCAGACGGCGATGTCGTCGATACCGAGCTCGTCCAGGGCCCGCTTGGCCGCCGCGACCTGCGGCTGTCCGCCGTCGACGACGACGAGCTGGGGCGGGTAGGCGAAGCGCTTGGGACGGCCGTCGTCCTCGGTGAGGGTGTTCCCATTGCCGATCTCGCCGTCGGTCTCACCATCCCCGGTCTCACCGTCGGTCCACTCCCCCGTCCGCTCCTTCTCGGCCAGGTAGCGCCGGAAGCGGCGGGTGATCACCTCGTGCATGGAACGGACGTCGTCCTGGCCCTCGAAGCCCTTGATCTGGAACCGGCGGTACTCGCTCTTGCGCTGCAGTCCGTCCTCGAAGACGACCATGGAGGCCACGACGTCGTCACCCTGGAGGTGGGAGATGTCGTAGCACTCGATCCGGAGGGGGGCGCTGTCGAGTTCGAGGGCGTCCGCGATCTCCTCCAGGGCGCGTGAGCGCGTGGTCAGGTCGGAGGCGCGCTTGGTCTTGTGCAGGACGAGCGCCTGCTGCGCGTTGCGCTCCACCGTCTCCATCAGGGCCCGCTTGTCGCCGCGCTGCGGGATGCGCAGCGAGACGTTGGAGCCGCGGCGTCCGGTCAGCCACTCCTGCACAGGCTCCAGGAGCTCGGGCAGGGCCGGAACGAGTACCTCCTTGGGGACGGCGTCCCCGGTCTCCTCGCCGTAGAGCTGCTGGAGGGCGTGCTCGACGAGGGCGCCGGTGGTGATCTCCTCCACCTTGTCGGTCACCCAGCCGCGCTGGCCGCGCACGCGTCCGCCGCGGACGTGGAAGATCTGGACGGCCGCTTCCAGCTCGTCCTCGGCGACCGCGATGAGGTCGGCGTCGGTCGCGTCGGCGAGCACGACCGCGTTCTTCTCCATGGCCTTCTTCAGGGCCTCGATGTCGTCGCGCAGGCGGGCGGCCCGCTCGTACTCCATCTCCTCGGCCGCCTCCATCATCTGCTTCTCCAGACGACGGAGGTAGGCGCCCGTGCGGCCGGCCATGAAGTCGGAGAAGTCCTCGGCGAGTTCTCGGTGCTCCTCGGCGGAGACGCGTCCCACACAGGGCGCAGAGCATTTGCCGATGTAGCCGAGCAGGCAGGGGCGGCCGGTGCGGGCGGCGTTCTTGAAGACGCCGGCCGAGCAGGTGCGCACCGGGAAGACGCGCAGGAGCAGGTCGACCGTGTCCCGGATGGCCCACGCGTGCGCGTACGGCCCGAAGTAGCGGACGCCCTTTTTCTTGTGACCGCGCATCACCTGTACGCGCGGGAACTCCTCGTTCATCGTCACCGCGAGGTACGGGTAGCTCTTGTCGTCGCGGTATTTGACGTTGAACCGGGGGTCGTACTCCTTGATCCAGGAGTATTCCAACTGCAGCGCCTCGACCTCCGTGGACACGACGGTCCACTCCACGGACGCGGCGGTCGTGACCATCGTCCGGGTACGCGGGTGCAGGCCCGCCAGGTCCTGGAAGTAGTTCGCCAGGCGCTGGCGCAGGCTCTTCGCCTTCCCGACGTAGATCACCCGGCGGTGCTCGTCACGGAACCTGTACACCCCGGGAGAGTCCGGGATCTGTCCCGGCTTGGGGCGGTAGCTGGAGGGGTCGGCCATGTCTCACACCCTACTGGCGCGCAGTGACACACCGGCGATGCTGTGGACAACGCCAGGGACGTCCGGGACGTCCGGGTGCGGTCGGCCGCCCGCCGGGAGCCGGCCGGCGGCGTCCCCGTGCCCCGGCGGTGGCGGCCCTCGGGACCGGCGTCGCCGGCGCTTCCGGCTCCGCTGGGGCGGAGGATCGTGATCAGGCCGCGGAAGATCGTGCGCAGGCGCGCGGAGCGCTGCCGGAGTGATCTGGGGCGCATCGCCCGCTCTCGGCCGTCGACGGGACGGCGGTCAGGCTCCGCGGCCCCGGCCATGTGGCCGGCATCGGCCATGTCAGGCCATGTCGGACGCCGGACAGCGCACGCTCCCGGACCGGCCCGCTCTGGCGGGTGACCGTCGTGGGCGCCAGGTCCCTGTCGATGCGCTGTCCCAGCGTCGATGACAGCGCCCGGCTCGGTGTCGCCGACGTACCCGCGGTGGTCATCATCTCGACGACGCTCCCGTAAGAACTCCGAGGAGCTCATCGCGGCCGGCCTCGCGCGCGGGTTCCTGCACAAGTCGGTGCTGTCGGTGCGCGCGATCAAGGACGTGCTGGACGGCGGAACGGTTACGGCGCCGACGCCACGGAGGACCTGAAATGTCGCAGTGCGGACTCGGCCAGGAGTGTGCCGCGGTCGGGCGTCAGGTGTTGTCGGGACTTGGTCAACACGCTTCAATGCGGGGGAACTCGGGGCCATGAACGACGGCGTACGGATGTGAAGGCTCCCCACGCCGACGGGGTGGCCCCGATCACCCCCCGCGAACGGTCTGACCAGCCGTTGTGACCTTCACAGAAAGGCCCCTGCATGCCGCACGCCACACAGCACGCGGACGTCGCCCTCGACGTCGCCGCCGCGGAACTGGACACGGCCCTGCGAGGCGGCCCCTTCCACGTCGCCCTGCGCGCCGCGATCGCGGCCCGTGGACTGCCGCTGCAACGCGTGCAACACCATCTCTCGCGCTACGGAGTGAAGGTCGGCGTCACGAGCCTGAGCTACTGGCAGCAGGGCGCCCGCCGCCCGCAGCGCCCCGAGTCGCTGCGCGCCGTCCGGGCGCTCGAGGAGATACTGCAACTCCCCGAGGAGTCACTGATCCGGCTGCTCGCCGAACCCGACGAAGGCACCCTCGGCGACCGGTCTTCGTCCCGCTCCTACCGCTCCCTCGTCGCGGCCTCGGGAGTCCTGGAACAGCTGCTGACCGAGCTGGAGTGCCCGCTCGACAGCGGGCTGCACACCCTTGGACACCACGAGCGGGTACGGATCGGCGCGCGCCGCGAGCTCCTGGGACGCGAGTCGCACCACATCGTGCGCGCCCACCGCGACGGCGTCGACCGCTTCGTGGCCGTCCACCACGGCGACCAGGGATGCGCACCGGAACGTATGGCGGTGCAGGCCCTGGAGAACTGCCGTACGGGCCGTGTCCGTTGGCACCGCGACACCGGTGTACTCGTGGCTGAGCTGCTCTTCGACACCCGGCTGCGCTCCGGCGATACGTTCCTCTTCCGCTACGGCGTCGAGGACGGCACGGCCGACGCCTCCCGCGAGTACGTCCGCGAGGCCGGCATGGCGGGCGGCCAGTACGCCCTCGAGGTGCGCTTCGACGAACACGCGCTGCCGATACGCTGCCACCGGTTCACCCAGCACTCGGCGGCGGCCCCGCGCAGCGGCCGTCAGGAGCTGGCGCTCAGCCGGCGGCACCGCTCGGTACACCTCGTCGAACCCCGGGTGCGCTCGGGGATCGTCGGCATCGGGTGGGACTGGGAGTGAGCGACCGGGCGCTCGGCCCGACCGCCGATCAGGCCTCCGGCCCGGCGACGATCCTGCCGCCCTTGACCTCGACCGGCAGCTCCTTCAGCGGCACGGTGGCCGGGTCGTGCAGCACCTCGCCGGTCAGGGCGTCGAACCTACTGCCGTGACAGGGGCAGACGAGGGTCGTCCCCTCCAGTTTGTTGATGGGGCACAACGCGTGCGTGCAGATCGTGCTGTACGCCTTGAGGGTGCCGTCGTCGCGTCGGCCGACGACCACGTTGTGGTCCCGGTACAGCTTGGCGCTCCCCTTGGCGATCTCGCTCTCGGCACCGACCTCGACGGGCGCGGTCGGGCCGGCGTGCGAGGCCTGCCCCGTCGAACAGGCGGCGAGGCCGAAACCGGCGACGGGCACGACGGCCGCCCCTCGCAGGAGGGTGCGGCGGCTCGGGACGGGACGGCCAGGCATGAGGAACTCCATGTGTCAGCGGGCGGTGCTTGTTGACCCTAACGGGGGCGCTCATTCCGGATCGGTACGGGGGCGTCTGACGCAAACGTTTGCGCAAGCGTTTACGTCAGCGCGCCGGATGGGGTACGTTCCCGGCCGAAGGGCCCACTGCGGCCCATGGAAGGCCCACGTGACGGCCAGGGTGGATGGCCAAGGCAGACGGCCCAGGTGGACGGCCGGGCGGACAGCCGGGACGGACAGCCGGACGGACGGCCGGACGGACGGCCGGGCAGACGGCAGGGACAGTCGGCCGGAGTGGACGGCCGGGTAGACGACCCAGAAGGGGACGCGATGCCGACCATGGCTGACGTCGCACGGTCCGCCGGTGTGTCCGTCGCGACCGTCTCGCACGTCCTGAACGACACCCGCCCGGTGCTGCCCCACACCCGCCAGGCCGTCCTGGACGCCATCGACGAACTCGGCTACACGCCCAACACCCTCGCCCGCTCCCTGGTGACCTCCCGCACCCGGTCCATCGGGCTCGCGGTGTCGGCGATCAGCAACCCGTACTTCACCGAGATTTTCCAGGGTGTCGAGACCGGCGCCCTGGAGCATGGCTACAGCCTGCTCATCGCCGACCCGCACGACGATCCGGAACACGAGCGCAAGGTCGTCCAGCTCCTGCACGAGCGGCGCGTGGACGGCATGATCGTCGCACCGTCCGCGAAGCCGGGTGAGCTCGTCGCCTACCTCACGCGCCACCACGTGCCGACCGTCTTCCTCGACCGGGTGGTCGACGTCCCCGCGGACGGCGCCCCGCGCTTCGACCAGGTCTGCGCGGAGAACACCGGGCCCGTGACCCGGCTGGTCACCCATCTCGCGGGCCTCGGCCACCGGCGGATCGCCCTGGTCGCGGGCCCGCCGGGGCTCGGCACCACCAGCGAACGGATCGCCGGCTACCGCCACGGCCTCGCCACCGCCGGGCTTCCCCACGACGAACGGCTCGTCGCACACGGCGGCTCCACGACCGAGGCCGCCGAGCGTGCCACCGCAACCCTGCTCTCCCTCGCCGCGCCGCCCACCGCCCTCGTCACCGCCAACAACGCGATGACCATCGGGGCGCTACGCGCCCTGCGTGAGCGCGGCCTGTCCGTACCCGAGGACATCGCGCTGTGCTGCTTCGACGACTTCGCCTGGGCGGACCTGTTCTCGCCCCGGCTCACCGCGATCGCCCAGCCCAGCAAGGACATCGGCGCCCAGGCGGTACGGGTGCTCCTGGAACGCCTCGCCGCGCCGGACCGCCCCGCCCGGACCGTCCGGCTCCCCTGCACCTTCGTCCACCGCACCTCGTGCGGCTGCGCCGAGCATCCGAAGCAGCCCGAGAAAGGAACCGACTCGTGATCGTCGTCGCCGGTGAGGCACTGATCGACCTGGTACCGCAGGGCCCCGGCGCCCTGGCGAACCTGAAGCCGACGCTGGGCGGCGGCCCCTACAACACCGCCGTGGCCCTCGGCCGGCTCGGCTCCCCCACGGCCTTCTGTTCCCGCACCTCGTACGACGCCTTCGGTGAGGCCCTGCTCGACGGGCTGCGCGAGGCGGGCGTGGACGTGTCGGCCGTACAGCGCGGTACGGAGCCGACCACCCTGGCCGCCGCCACGATCGCCGCGAACGGCTCGGCCGCCTACTCCTTCTACGTCGAAGGCACCGCCGACCGACTGTTCACGGTTCCGAACCGGCTGCCCGGCGGGGCTCGCGCGGTGTCCTTCGGGACCTGCTCGCTGGTCCTCGAACCGGGCGCGAGCGCTTATGAGGAGTTGATGCGCGCCTCGGCCGCGCAGGGTCTGTTCACCACGCTCGACCCGAACATCCGGCCGGGACTGATTCCGGACGCGGACGCCTACCGGGCCCGCTTCAAAAGCTGGCTGCCGTCGGTCTCGCTCCTCAAGGTCTCCGAAGAAGACGCCCGTTGGCTGGGTGGCACCCCACGCGAGTGGCTTGCGGCCGGGCCGTCGGCCGTTGTGATCACGCTGGGCGGCGACGGACTCACCGTCTTCACCCGGGCCGGCGGGGTGCACTCCGTGCCGGGCGAGAAGGTCGACGTCGTCGACACCATCGGCGCCGGAGACACAGTGAACGCGGCCCTGCTGCATGGCCTGTCGACCCAGGACGCGCTCTCCTCGGAGGCGCTCGCGGCCATGGGCACCGACAGCTGGACCCGGCTGCTGAGGTTCGCGGCACGCGCGGCCGCGATCACCTGCTCCCGGGCGGGCGCGGAACCGCCGTACGCCTCTGAACTGGGCCGGCTGTAGGGGCGTCGAGCGGGGCGACAAGGGACGGCGCCCCGCGGGGAGTTCCCGCGGGGCGCACGTGTTTTCCGTACTTCTTGAGCCTTCTTCGGCTTTCTTCGACGGCGTGGCCGACCGGCTCAGGCCTTGCGGGCTCGCGCCGTCTTCTTCGCCGGCGTGGCCTTCTTCGTGGCGTCGGCCGCCTTCTTCGTCGCCGTGTTGTTGGCTGCCGTGACCGTCTTGACCGTGGCCGTCTTCTTCGCGGTCGACTTGGCCGCGACCGTCTTCCTGGCCACCGTCCGACGCGAGGCCTGCGCCGGAATGGCGTCGCTGATCCGGTCGGCGGAGAGGATGTCGCGCAGGAACTTGCCGGTGTGGCTGGTCGCAACCCCGGCGACCTGCTCGGGCGTGCCCTCGGCGATGACGAGGCCGCCGCCGGCGCCGCCCTCGGGCCCCATGTCGACGACCCAGTCCGCGGTCTTGATCACGTCGAGGTTGTGCTCGATGACGATGACCGTGTTGCCCTTGTCGACCAGCCCGGACAGGACCGTCAGCAGCTTGCTGATGTCCTCGAAGTGCAGACCGGTGGTCGGCTCGTCCAAGACGTACACCGTGCGCCCGGTGGAGCGGCGCTGGAGTTCGCTGGCGAGCTTCACGCGCTGCGCCTCACCGCCGGACAGGGTGGTGGCGGACTGGCCCAGCCGGACGTAGCCGAGACCTACGTCGTTCAGCGTCCTGAGGTGGCGGGCGATCGACGGGACGGCCTCGAAGAAGTCCATCGCCTCCTCGATCGGCATGTTCAGCACGTCGGCGATGGACTTGCCCTTGTAGTGGACCTCCAGGGTCTCCCGGTTGTACCGGGCGCCGTGGCAGACCTCGCACGGGACGTACACGTCCGGGAGGAAGTTCATCTCGATCTTGATCGTGCCGTCGCCCGCGCAGTTCTCGCAGCGGCCGCCCTTGACGTTGAAGGAGAAGCGGCCGGGCAGATAGCCGCGCACCTTCGCCTCGGTCGTCTCCGCGAACAGCTTGCGGACGTGGTCGAAGACACCGGTGTACGTCGCCGGGTTCGACCGCGGGGTGCGGCCGATGGGCGACTGGTCGACGTGCACGACCTTGTCGACGAGATCGTCGCCGTCCACGCGCGTGTGCCGCCCGGGCACGCTTCTCGCGCCGTTCAGCTCGCGGGCCAGGTGCGTGTAGAGGATGTCGTTGACCAGAGTCGACTTGCCGGAGCCGGAGACACCGGTGACCGCGGTGAACACGCCCAGCGGGAAGGACACGTCGATGTCCTGCAGGTTGTTCTCGCGGGCGCCGTGCACGGTGAGCTGCCGGGACGGGTCGAGCGGGCGCCGGATGTCCGGGACCGGGATGGCCTTCTTGCCGGACAGGTACTGCCCGGTCTGCGACTCGGCATTGGTGAGCAGCTCCTTCAGAGAGCCGCTGTGCACCACCTTGCCGCCGTGCTCACCCGCGCCGGGACCGATGTCGACGACCCAGTCGGCGACCTTGATGGTGTCCTCGTCGTGCTCGACGACGATGAGCGTGTTACCCATGTCGCGCAGCCGGACCAGGGTCTCGATCAGCCGGTGGTTGTCGCGCTGGTGCAGGCCGATGGACGGCTCGTCGAGAACGTAGAGGACGCCGACGAGTCCGGAGCCGATCTGGGTGGCCAGGCGGATGCGCTGCGCCTCGCCGCCCGAGAGCGTGCCGGCCGCGCGGTTCAGCGAGAGGTAGTCCAGGCCGACGTCGACCAGGAACTTGAGCCGTTCGTTGACCTCCTTCAGCACCCGCTCGGCGATCTTCTTGTCGCGGGCGCTCAGCTTGAGCTCGCCCAGGAAGTCCGCGCAGTCGCTGATGGACATCGCGGAGACCTCGGCGATCGACCTCTCCATGATCGTGACCGCGAGGACGATCGGCTTCAGTCGGGTGCCCTCACAGGTGGGGCAGGGCACCTCGCGCATGTAGCCCTCGAAGCGCTCGCGGCTGGCGTCGCTCTCGGCCTCGCTGTGCCGGCGCTTGACGAAGGGGACGGCGCCCTCGAAGGGGGTCGTGTACACACGCTCGCGCCCGTACCGGTTGCGGTAGCGGACCTCGATCTGCGTCTTGTGGCCGTAGAGCAGGGCCTTCTTGGCGCGCTGCGGCAGACCGGCGAAGGGGATGTCCGTCCGGAAGCCGAGCGCGTCCGCCAGGGCGCCGATCAGCCGGCCGAAGTAGTCCTTGGTGTGCCCGTGCGACCAGGGGTGGATGGCACCTTCGTCGAGGGACTTGTCCTCGTCCGGGACGATCAGCTCGGGGTCGACTTCCATGCGCGTGCCGATGCCCGTGCACTCGGGGCAGGCGCCGAAGGGTGAGTTGAAGGAGAAGGAGCGGGGCTCGAGCTCCTCGAAGGACAGGTCGTCGTACGGGCAGTACAGGTGCTCCGAGTACATGCGCTCGCGCTCGGGGTCGTCCGCGGGGAGGTCGACGAAGTCGAGCACGACCATGCCGCCGGACAGGCCGAGCGCGGTCTCCACGGAGTCGGTGAGGCGGCGCTTCGCGGAGTCCTTCACCGTGAGGCGGTCGACGACCACCTCGATGGTGTGCTTCTCCTGCTTCTTCAGCGTCGGCGGGTCGGAGAGCTGGATGGTCTCGCCGTCCACGCGCGCGCGGCTGTAACCCTTGGTCTGGAGATCGGCGAACAGGTCGACGAACTCGCCCTTGCGCTCGCGCACCAGCGGCGACAGCACCTGGAAGCGGCTCCCCTCCGGCAACTCCAGGACCTTGTCGACGATGGCCTGCGGCGACTGGCGCGAGATCGGCCGGCCGCACTCGGGACAGTGCGGCTTGCCGATGCGCGCGAAGAGCAGCCGGAGGTAGTCGTAGACCTCGGTGATCGTGCCGACCGTCGAGCGCGGGTTGCGCGAGGTCGACTTCTGGTCGATGGAGACCGCCGGGGACAGGCCTTCGATGAAGTCGACGTCCGGCTTGTCCATCTGGCCGAGGAACTGCCGAGCGTACGAGGAGAGCGACTCCACGTAACGGCGCTGGCCCTCGGCGAAGATCGTGTCGAAGGCCAGCGAGGACTTGCCCGACCCCGACAGGCCCGTGAAGACGATGAGCGAGTCTCGTGGGAGGTCGAGCGAGACATTCTTCAGGTTGTGCTCGCGCGCGCCACGGACGATGAGACGGTCGGCCACGCCGGTCCGCACCTTTCTTGAGAGAAGTGACAGGGGCGGGCCCCTGTGCTTTCTCAGACTAGGGGGAGCCACTGACAACGCCGGTCGGATTCCCAGGTCGCATAACAATCCCCGACCATCCAGCATGCCCGACGCCGCACTCGACCATATAGCACGTGCATTCGATTTGCGGTCCCGTCCCGCTTCCTTCACCCGAAGGAGTGGCGGGGCTAGGGTCGGCCCCATGATTGATCACGCACGTGACCTGGCCTCTGTACGTGACGCGACCGACCAGCTGCTCAACGCAGCCGCCGAAGTGAACAACGCATCCGTGGCCGAGCCGTCACGCCTGCCCGGCTGGAGCCGCGGCCACGTCCTCGCCCACCTCGCCCGGAACGCGGACGCGCTCGTGGACGTCCTCGAGGGGCGCCCCATGTACGCCTCCGCCGACGCCCGGGACGCCGACATCGAGCGGGACGCGCCCCGCCCTCTCGACGTCCAGCTCGCCGACCTGCGCGACAGCGCGGCCCGCTTCCAGGAGGCGGGGGCCGCCCCGGCCGACTGGTCGCGCACGGTGGAGCTGCGCAACGGGGTCACCGACGTCGCGGCCCGGGTGCCCTTCCGGCGATGGGTCGAGGTCGAGCTGCACCACGTGGACCTCGGGATCGGGTACGAGCTGGAGGATCTGTCGGCGGAGTTCACGGAGCGGGAGATCGACTTCCTGGTCGCGCGGTTCACCGGGCACCCCGATGTGCCGTCCACCCGGATCACCGACGGCACGCACGCGTGGCGCACCGGCAGGGACGCGACCGAGCCCGAGGTCACCGTCACCGGCTCGCGGGCCGACCTGCTCGGCTGGCTCGCGGGGCGGCGTGACGGGTCCGGGCTGACGGTGGTGGGAGGCACGCTGCCGACGCTCCCTCCGTTGTAGGACACGGGCGTCCCTCGGGCCGCTCCCCCGCTATAGGCTGACCGCCATGACGTACAGCGGACAGGTGACGGTCGGCGGCCCGGCGGACGTGCACGAACTCAAGGACCTGATGATCACCAAGATCGCGGTCGGCCCGATGGACAACAATGCCTATCTGCTGCGCTGCCGAGCCACCGACGAGCAGTTGCTGATCGACGCGGCCAACGACGCGGACACGCTGCTCGGCATGATCGGCGACGACGGCATCGCGTCCGTCGTCACGACCCACCGGCACGGCGACCACTGGCAGGCGCTCGCCGCGGTCGTCGCGGGCACCGGCGCCCGTACCTACGCCGGCCGGGACGACGCCGAAGGCATCCCTGTGCCGACCGATGTCCTGGTCGACGACGGCGACACCATCCGGGTGGGGCACGTGGAGCTCACCGCGCGCCATCTGGTCGGGCACACGCCGGGCTCGATCGCCCTCGTCTACGACGACCCGCACGGGCACCCGCACGTGTTCACGGGGGACTGTCTCTTCCCGGGCGGCGTGGGCAACACCTTCAAGAACCCGAAGGCCTTCGCCAGTCTGATCCACGATGTCGAGACGAAGATCTTCGACGTCCTCCCGGACGAGACCTGGGTCTACCCGGGACACGGCAACGACACCACGCTGGGCGCGGAGCGCCCGCGTCTGCCCGAGTGGCACGCGCGAGGATGGTGAAGCGTCTCTAGAACTCTGTGTGTGCCTGGGGTTTCCGGGCTTTTCGGGCGCGGCGTGGCCGTGTGCGGTCGCTGTCCGGTGGTCCGATCCTCGGGGTGAGGGGGTGGGCCGGGGTGGCGTGCAGGTGGTGGAAGCCGGTCCGCTCGGCGGCGCGGGTGCGTCGTCGACAGGTTCTGCGTGAGAACCGCCTGCGTCCGGAGGGAAGAAGGTCTCCTTCTGCCTGGGCGTGGGCGGGTACTCCATGACCTGGCACCGGCCCGGTGGGGGCTGGTGCCGGGGTGTCATGCCCCGCCGGACGCTGGACCACCCGGGTGGGGGTGGTGGCGGGGACCGTACGCACATCGGGCACACGGCGGGAAGTCTTCGAGTCCGGGACCCGCCCTCGGGCGCGCGGGGCGTCTTGGTGCCGGGGCGGGTGGGTCTGTTGGGGGTGGGGCGCCCCTTGCCCGGGCTGGTCTTGGTCTTCGGGCTGTTGGGGCGGGGCGGTGCCTGTTCTGTTTGGCGTTGGCGGCGCAGGCGGCGGGTGGTCTTCTTCGGACGCCTCACCAGGGCCACGGTGCCGTCCACAGTGGTGCGGATGGTGCGGGTCCCGGTGGTGCGGTCGGTGGTGGTGTGGGTCTGGGCGAGCAGGCCGCGGGAGACGATCCGGCGGGCGGCGGCACGGTCGCGGTCCATGGACAGTCCGCAGCCGGTGCAGTGCGCCCACTTCCAGCCGCGCTCGCCCAGCCGGTCGGGGGCGGGGTGGTGGGTGAGTTTGCCGAGGCAGCCGGGGCACAGCTTGGAGGTGCCGCGGGCCGGGACGGTGACCACCGCGATGCCCGCCCGCGCACCCAGATGCCGGATCGCGTCGGCCACCGTGCCGCGTACCTGTCCGGACAGGCGGGCGTTGCCGCGCCGTTGGCCGCGGGCTTCCAGGGTGGTGAGGTCTTCGAGGTAGAGGACGCTCGCGCCGAGCGCTGTCGCCTGGTCGACGGCCCAGCGGGCCGCCGCCCAGGCCAGCGCGTTGTTCAGGTGCCGGATCCGGGCACACACCCGCCCGTGCTCGACCTCCAGCGCCCGCGCCCGGTCGAGGTACTCACCCCAGCGAAGGTGCGGGGAGCCCAGCCCGTCCGCGAGGGCCCGGTAGTGATCGCGCTTGGCGGCGAGGTGCTCGCGCACGCCGCGCAGCCGGTGCAGGGCGGCGCTGACCGTGGTGGCGTCGAAGATGAGGGGCCGGCCGTCGGTGAGGACCCGCCGGGTTGGTCCTGTGCCGGTGAGGCGGCCGAGTGTGCCGGTGAGGAGGGTGTTGACGCCCCAGTCGAAGCCGACGGCCACGGTATGCCCGCTCGCCTTGACGGGTGGGGCGGGCCTCGAGTGCGGCAGGTCGACGGCGATCCGGCCCTGGGGGGTGGGGCGCAGGCTGGGGGTGTGCAGCACCGCGTCCGGGGGGACGGTGCCGGGCAGCCGGATGTCGATCACGTGCCAGGCCCAGTCACGGCCCGAGGCAGGAGCCGCACACAGCGGCAGCTTGAGACGCAGCCGGGCGGTGGCCTCATCCACCCGCGCAAGGGTGACCTGCTGACGGTCCATCGCCGCCAGCAACACCACCGCAGCCACCCGCGGCGGCCCCTCCAAGGCGCACAGTCCGGCCGGAAGCTTCCCATGTTCGGACAGGTAGGCGCGGATCTGGCGGGTGCGGTTACGGATCTCCGCACCGCTCACCCCGGCGGGCAGCAGTCCCCGCAGCGCCGCCCACTCCTCCTCACTGCGCCGCCGCGGATCGGCGGGCCAGGTGGCCAGGACCGCACTCACGATGCTGCGCCGGTGCAGGGCCAGCCGCAGCGTCCTGGCCGCGTACTCCTCCGCGCCGCGGCGCACCCGGTCCGACACATACACCCCGGCCGGGGGCGTGAGGTCCTGCGGCCAGCCCAGGCGGCGCAGCGCCATCCACCCCTTGGACGGCAGCGCCTCACCCCGCCCGTCCACCCCGCCGGCCAGCACATCCAGACAGGCCTCGTCCCACCGGGAAGCCACCACAGCACCCGTCAGCTCCCGGCTCAACTCCGCCAGGAAACCCACCCGTTCGAACAGCACGCCCTGCCCGACCCGCTCACCGCTGCCCTCCAGCACACCAGCAAAGGCGGTACAGGTGGCCGTCGCCATCAACTTAGCCACCCCCACCACCCCCATTCCCCCGCACGATCCCGGTCGGCCCCGCCGGAACGACCGCTCCCGGCACTCCGATCGACCTAACGAGCGACTATCACACAAGGACACGGCCTCGCCATGTAACAGCGGAAACCGCTACCAGGCAGGAGGAAACGGGTGGCAGAGTCCAAGGAACCGCCCCCATGACGCGAAGCAGCATCAACCAGCCTGCTTAAGTCAAACCCCCAACAGTTGAATACCCTCCGTATACAGGGGTGGTGAACCCTCGATGCGGGGGTGGTGAATCCACGGCACACGGGGAGCGCAGGCCACTGAACGCGCGCCCCGTGTGAATCGTGTGCACGCGCCGACGCCATACGCGCGCTCCCGGCGTGCGTGGTCGCGGTGTCAACTGGCAGCAGCCCTGCACAGGATGACGGCTCCTGCGCGGTACGGGCCGCCGGCCTCTCGATCCCCGCCCTCGACCGGCGGCCCAGGCGAGCCGCACCGCGCTTGTTCACAAGAACGCAACACCCGTTCCCACTATGCGAACAACTGCCGTCGTGACGTCGACAAACGCGGCTTTCGCTGCCAATCTCCCGCCATGCGCCTCTCCCCTCGTGTTCTGCGCCGCGCCGTCGCCGGCGCCACCGTAGCCCTGCTCGCCACCGCCGTCGGCTGTGCTCCGCAGCCGGAGGAGAACGCTGCTGCCAAGCCCTCCGGTTCGAGCGCGAACGCCTGCGCCAAGGGCGGACTGGCCACGAAGACGTCGGGCAAGCTGACGATCGCCACCGACGAGCCCGCGTACGAGCCGTGGTTCAAGGACGACAAGCCCGCGAGCGGCAAGGGCTTCGAGTCGGCGGTCGCGTACGCCGTGGCCAAGCAGCTCGGCTACGACAGCAACGCCGTCGTGTGGCAGAGCGTCCCCTTCAACAAGGCGTTCGCGCCCGGTGAGAAGACCTTCGACTTCGACATCAACCAGGTGTCCATCAGCGCCGAGCGCCAGAAGGCGGTGGACTTCTCCTCCGGCTACTACGACGTGCGCCAGGCCGTCATCGCGCTCAAGGGCTCCAAGGCGGCGAAGGCCACGAGCATCGCGGACCTGAAGGACGTCAAACTGGGCGCCCAGGTCGGTACCACCAGCCTCGACTACATCGACGACGTGGTGAAGCCGAAGCAGGCCGCCGCCGTGTACGCCAAGAACGACCAGGCCAAGTCCGCTCTGAAGAACGGTCAGGTCGACGCCGTCGTCACCGACCTGCCCACCGCCTTCTACATCACGGCGGCCGAGGTGACCGACGCGAAGATCGTTGGCCAGTTCGAGAACCGGACGGGCACTGCGGAGCAGTTCGGGCTCGTGCTCGACAAGGGCAGCGCGCTCACCTCCTGCGTGACGGGCGCCGTGGACGCCCTGCGCAAGGACGGGACGCTGGCGAAGCTCGAGCAGGAGTGGCTCTCCGACGCCGTCGACGCCCCGGTGCTCAAGTGACGTTCACGAAGGAGGAGTCCGGCCAGGAGGACGCGGACGACAACGGTGACAGGCCGGGCGACGGCAGGGATGGCGCACCGGGGGCCGGTGACGCGTACACGCCGTCGCAGCGGCGGCTGGAGCGCGAGCGCTTCAAGCGTGTCCGGGCCCGTCGCGCCACGGCGATCGCCGCGCTCTCGACCCTGGTCACGGGCGTCGTCCTCTACCTGGTCGTCGTCAGCGCGCCCGGCTGGCCGCGCACCAAGGAGACGTTCCTCAACGGGCAGTACGCGCGCGAGGCGTTCCCCAAAGTCCTCGAAGGGCTGTGGCTGAACGTCCGGCTGCTGCTCGTCTGTGGCGCCGCCGTGCTGGTCCTGGGCATGGTCATCGCCATCGCGCGGACCCTGCGCGGCCCGGTGTTCTTCCCGCTGCGGTTCCTGGCGGCCGCGTACACCGACTTCTTCCGCGGGCTCCCCCTGATCATCAACCTGATGATCGTGGTCCTGGGCGTTCCGGCGCTGCGTCTGCAGGGTGTGACCGTCGACCCGGTGCTGCTGGGCGGTACGGCACTCACCCTGACGTACTCGGCGTACGTGGCCGAGGTGTTCCGCGCCGGCATCGAGTCCGTCCACCCCTCGCAGCGCGCCGCGGCCCGCTCGCTCGGCCTGAACAACCGACAGGCCCTGCGGTACGTCGTGCTGCCTCAGGCGGTGCGCCGCCAGGTGCCGCCGCTGCTGAACGACCTGGTGTCGCTCCAGAAGGACACCGGGCTCGTGTCCATCGGCGGCGCGATCGACGCCGTACGGGCCGCGGACATCATCGTGGGCCGCAGCCTCAACTACACGCCCTACATCGTCGCGGGCCTGGTCTTCGTGGCACTGACCATCCCGATGACCCGCTTCACGGACTGGGTGACGGCCAGGATGGACCGTCAGCGGGCCCAGGGAGGAGCCATATGAGCGACCACGCTCCGGTGCTGCGGATGGAGGCCGTCCGCAAGACGTTCGGCGGGTCGGTCGTCCTTCGGGACATCGACCTGGAGGTCGCCCCGCACACGGTGACCGCGCTGATCGGCGCCTCCGGCTCCGGCAAGTCCACGCTGTTGCGGTGCGCGAACCTCCTGGAGGACATCGACGACGGTGCGATCTGGCTGGACGGCGAGGAGATCAGCGACCCGCGCGCGGATCAGGACGCGGTACGCCGTCGTATCGGCGTGGTTTTCCAGGCGTACAACCTGTTTCCGCACATGACGGTCCTGGAGAACATCACGCTCGCCCCGCGCCGGGTGCACGGCGTGTCCCGCGCGGAGGCCGAGGAGAGGGCCAGGGAGCTGCTGGAGCGGCTCGGGCTGGCCGCCAGGGCCGGGGAGTACCCCGACCGGCTGAGCGGGGGCCAGCAGCAGCGTGTGGCGATCGTGCGCGCCCTGGCCGTACGCCCCCGGCTGCTGCTCCTCGACGAGGTGACCGCGGCCCTGGATCCCGAGCTCGTGGGCGAGGTCCTCAACGTCGTCCGCGACCTGAAGGACGACGGCATGACCATGGTGCTGGCCACCCACGAGATGGGCTTCGCCCGCGAGGTCGCCGACCAGGTTTGTTTTCTGGACGGAGGTGTGGTGCTGGAGCGCGGCACCGCGGCGCAGGTCTTCGGCGACCCGCAGCAGGAGCGCACGCAGCGCTTCCTGCGGCGGATCGTGGAGGCGGGCCGCCTGTAGCTCCGCAGGGCTACGCGTCGGTCTGTGCCGCGCCGGCCAGCGCGGCGACCCGCTCCACCCCGAACGCGTAGCCCTGCACCCCGCACCCCGCGATGACGCCGTCGGCGCGCAGCGAGACGTACGAGTGGTGCCGGAACGCCTCGCGCTTGTGGATGTTGGAGATGTGGACCTCCAGCACCGGCAGGCCGTCACAGGTGTTGAGTGCGTCCAGGATCGCGACGGACGTGTGCGAGTAGGCGGCCGGATTGATCACGATCCCGCAGTGGTTCAGCCGTGCCTCGTGGATCCAGTCGACCAGCTCGCCCTCGTGGTTGGACTGGCGGAAGTCCACCGTGCCACCGTGCGCGGCCGCCGCCTTGACGCACAGGGCCTCGATGTCGGCGAGCGTGTCGGAGCCGTAGATCTCCGGCTGGCGCTGCCCCAGAAGGTTCAGGTTGGGGCCGTTGAGGATCATGATCGGGGCGTTGGCCAGGGTGCGGGGCACGGTTCCTCCGGTCCGTTCGGGCGGTGCGTTCGCGAGGGGCGGTCCGTCCCTCGGGAACGCCGTTCGGACCCGGTCTATCACGGTGCCGCCGAACCACGATCACCCCCGCGCGCCCCCGTAACCAGCTGTCACCATGGGTAGTTGACGCGGCATGCACGATGTACGCACCGTAAGGACACCCGGCATGCTGCGGCTCGCGACCGCCTCGCTCGCCGGGACGGCCATCGAGTTCTACGACTTCTTCGTCTACGGGACCGCCGCGGCGCTGGTCCTGGGACCCCTGTTCTTCCCGACGTTCTCGCCGTTGGCGGGGACACTGGCCGCCTTCGGTACGTTCGGCGTGGGCTTCGTGGCGCGGCCGCTGGGATCCGTGCTGTTCGGTCACGTGGGGGACCGACGCGGCCGCCGTCCGGTGCTCGTCGTGTCGCTGTTGCTGACGGGCGCCTCGACGGTCGCGGTCGGCTGTGTGCCGACGTACGACACGATCGGCGTGGCCGCTCCCGTACTGCTCCTCGTCCTGCGGTTCCTCCAGGGGCTGGGGCTCGGCGGGGAGTGGGGCGGGGCCGTGCTGCTGACCGCGGAACACGCGCCTGCGGAACGGCGCGGGCTGTGGTCGAGCTTCCCGCAGGTCGGGCCCGCGGTGGGCTTCGTACTGGCCAACGGCGTGATGCTGGTCCTGTCGGCGACGCTGTCCGACGCGCAGTTCGCCCAGTGGGGGTGGCGGGTGCCGTTCTGGGTGGCGGGGGTGCCGGCCGTGGCGGGACTGTGGTTGCGCTCGTCGGTCACCGAGAGTCCCCGTTTCCTCGAAATCGACGACCACGCGCGCGTGCCGCTCGCCGAGGTCGCACGCGACCACTGGCGGCTGGTGCTGCTCACGGCAGGTGCGCTCGCGGCCGGGTACGCCATCTTCTACGCCGTGACGACCTGGTCCCTCGCCTACGCGACGGAACGACTCGGGGTGAGCCGTACGGTCATGCTGGCGTGCATCATGGCCGCAGTGGTGGTGAAGGGCGCGCTGACGCCGCTGGTGGCGGTGTTGGGCGACCGCTTCGGGCGGCGGCCGCTGTGCCTGGCCGGGTGCGCGGCTTCCGCCCTGTGGATGTTCCCGATGGTTGCGCTCCTGGCCACCGGTGAGCCACTGCTGATGTTCCTCGGCTCCCTGGGCGCGTTGATCGCGTTCGTCACGATGTTCGCCGTGATCGCCGCCTATCTGCCGGAGCTGTACGAGCCACGGGTGCGGTGCACCGGCGCCGCGGTCGGCTACAACCTCGGCGGCGTCGTCGGGGGCGCGCTCACGCCGATCGTGGCGACGGCACTCGCCGAACACGGCGGGCGGGTCCCGTGGGGCGTCGGTGCCTATCTGACGGGAATCGCCCTGCTCAGCCTCGGCTGCTTCGCGCTGCTGCCGGAGACCCGGCCGGTGCGGGTGCCGACGGCGAAACCGGTCATGGATTGATCACCGCCTCCGCCCGCGGCAGAACCGTGTCTCCGGCCTGCGGCAGCCCGTGACGGACCGATCCTCGGCTTCCGGACGCGCGGGAGAACCCGTGATGCCTGATCGCTGACCTTAAGGACAGGCGGGGAGCCGGTTATGGATTGATCGCCAGCTCCAGGTAAGCGGCGAAGAGCACCAGATGGACGCCGCCCTGGAGCGGTGTGGCCCGGCCGGGCACCACGGTCAGCGAACTCACCACCACCGTCAGCACGAGCAGCACCATGTGGGTCGAGCCGAGGCCGAGGACGAGCGGGCCGGAGAGCCAGACGGACGCCAGGGCGACCGCGGGGATGGTCAGGCCGATGCTGGCCATCGCCGAACCGAGCGCGAGGTTGAGGCTGGTCTGCACCCGGTCGCGACGGGCGGACCGCAGCGCGGCGATGGTCTCGGGAAGCAGCACCAGCAGCGCGATGATCACACCGACGACGGCATGGTGCAGCCCGGCGGCTTCCACGCCCGACTCGATCGTCGGTGACACGGCCTTGGCGAGGCCCACCACTCCGATCAGGGCGAGGCCCAGCAGCCCCAGGCTGATCCGGGCGGTGTGGCGGGACGGCGCCTCCGCGTGGTCGTCCTGGTTGATCACCCCGCCCTGCCGGGTGATCGGCAGGAAGTAGTCGCGGTGTCGCACTGTCTGGGTCGCCACGAACAGGCCGTACAGAATCAGCGAGGACAGCGCGGCGAAGGTGAGCTGTACGCCCGAGAACTCGGGGCCCGGCCTGCTCGTGGTGAACGTGGGCAGCACCAGGCTGAGCGTGGCCAGGGTGGCGACGGTCGCGAGGGCGGCACCGGTGCCCTCGGGGTTGAAGATCGCCGTGCCGTGGCGCAGCGAGGCGACGAGAAGGCACAGGCCGACGATGCCGTTGCAGGTGATCATCACGGCAGCGAAGACCGTGTCCCTGGCCAGGGTCGAGCTCTTGTCCCCGCCGTCCACCATGAGGGTGACGATCAGGGCGACCTCGATGATCGTGACGGCGACGGCGAGCACCAGGGAACCGAACGGTTCACCCACCCGGTGGGCGACCACCTCGGCGTGGTGCACCGCGGCCAACACGGCCCCGGCCAGGACCACCGTGACCAGCGCGACCACCACGCCCGGCAGGTGGCGCCCCCAGGTGAGGACGAGCAGAACGACCGCGACCACCGGTACGAAAGACGTCCACTGCGTGGTGAGCGACCTGCGCAGAGCGATCATGGCGCGATCGTCGCAGAGACGATCCGACTTCGCATTCCGCGACTTCTGGGACATGATCGCTCCCGCCTCCGTTGCCCGCGCCCGCATCTCGTCGATGCCCTCGGTCCACCGGGGGCGGGTGCCGGCAATTCGCCGCGCACCCTCCCCATGGTGGTGGTTGTGCCTACGCCCACGCGGTCAGACGTCGATGCTGTCCTTCGGAGCGCCTTCGCTGCCGGCCTGCGCCGTCTCGGCCGCCGTCTGCTTCCGGGACGCCCGCAGACTGGTGATCGTGGTGACGATCAGGACGGAGCAGATCACCCCGAGCGAGACCGGGATGCTGATCTCCGGGACGTGGACCCCGGACTCGTGCAGCGCGTGCAGCACCAGCTTCACACCGATGAAGCCCAGGATGATCGACAGGCCGTAGGAGAGGTGGACCAGCTTCCTCAGCAGGCCGCCGATGAGGAAGTACAGCTGCCTGAGGCCCATGAGCGCGAACGCGTTGGCCGTGAAGACGATGTACGGATCCTGGGTCAGGCCGAAGATCGCGGGGATGGAGTCGAGCGCGAACAGCACGTCCGTCGTACCGATCGCGAGCATCACGACCAGCATCGGGGTCATGACCCGCTTGCCGTTGTGCTGGATCCACAGCTTGGTGCCGTGATAGCGGTCGGCCACACCGAAGCGGCGCTCGGCGGCCTTGAGCAGCTTGTTCTCCTCGAACTCCTCGTCGTCCTGGTCGGCCCGGGCCTCCTGGATCAGCTTCCAGGCGGTCCAGATGAGGAAGGCGCCGAAGAGGTAGAAGACCCACGCGAAGCTGGCGAGGATCGCGGCGCCCGCGGCGATGAAGATGGCCCGCAGGACCAGGGCTATGAGCACGCCGACGAGGAGCACTCGCTGCTGGTACTGCGTCGGCACCGCGAACTTCGCCATGATCAGGACGAAGACGAAGAGGTTGTCGACGCTCAACGACTTCTCGGTGATGAAGCCCGCGAAGAACTCGCCGGCGGGCTGACCGCCGCCGAAGAGGAGCAGGCCGAGGCCGAAGAGTCCGGCCAGGGTGATCCAGACGATCGTCCAGATGCCCGCTTCCTTGATGGACACGTCGTGCGGCTTGCGGCCGATGAAGAAGTCGACCGCGATCAGGGCGGCAAGGCCCGCGATGGTCAGGACCCACAGGGTCAGGGAAACATCCACTGCGCCTCCGGCAGTACGTAACGGCAAGTAGTCAGCGTCGTCGCGCTGCCGGAGGTCTCTTCCACCCCGGGCTGCGGCGCTCTTGACGCTCCGCAGCCACACGGGCCGACGCCCCGGGATCTGACCTGATCCGTATTGACGGGTACGCCGCAGCAGACAGGGAGTACTCCCCTCCGTATGGAAGACAGTACCCCAATCACCAAAGAAAGGTAAAGCGATTGGCAAAAGAAAGACCAAATACCCTGGTCACATGCCTTTACGTATGCTTGGTAAAACCGCGGGAGGCCGTCACTCGTGCCAGGTGCGACGGGCCGCAGCCACCTGCGTGAGCACGTTACGGAGCATCTGGCCGCCCGGTGGCACGAGCGAGGGCTCGTACGTCCAGGCGTGCCCGACCCACGGGTCGGCGAGGTGATCGTCCGGCAGCGGAGTGAGCCGCAGCAGCGAACGCCACAACGGGTCCAGCAACGGACCGTAACCGGATGCGTCCTCACGGTCGGCCACCATCATCAGGTGGACGCCGACGGACGGGCCCTCGTCCGCCAGGTAGCGCAGCTGTGTCACGGCACGGTCGTCGAAACCATGCGGGAAGTCGTTGACGACCAGCAGCTGCTGGGAGGTGTCGAAGCCGGGCGGCAGGGAGTCGGCCGCGCCTCCACGCACCGCCATCTGCACCAGGTCCACACGCTGGGTGAGCCGTCCCAGGACATTCGCCACCCCCGCGGCGCCGACGGCGGGCGGGGACGCGAGCACGCCGGTCTGCGCCAGCGGCGCGAGTGGTTGCGCCGCCGAACCGGCCGGGTCGATCACATGCACGGTGAACTCGCCCGCCGGGTGCACCGCGAGCAGCCGGGCCGCGAGCGCCACCGCCGTCTCCATCGCGAGGTGCCGCAGTTCGTGAGCGTCGGCGAACGACCCGTCGAACGATCCGGCCTGTCCGCCGTCGATCCACAGACCGCGCTCCAGCGGCAGCCTGACCAGCATCGGAATGCGCAATCGGGGCGCCTCGGGGAGATGGAGGTCGCCGATGCGCAGGGCCATGGGCATCTCCATCGGCACGCGGTAGTCGTGCCAGACGGAGCTGTCCCAGCCGGCGTACGCCGGCGGCAGGGCGGGTTCGACGACCTCGGCCTCGGCGGTCAGCTGGACGAGGTCCCGGTCCAGGGCCTGTCCGGCCTGGTCGACGAGCTGAGCGTGCTTGGCGCGGGCCGCCTCGCGCGCGGCGTCACCCTGTCCACCGATCCGGCTGCGCGGGTCGGAAAGGACCTGGTCGAGTTCCTTGTCCCTGCGGGCGTCGGCGAAGTCGACGGCACTGCGATACGCGGCCGTGGTGCGGGCCAGGTCCTCGAACATGCCCCACACCTGGTTGTAGAGCCGCTCGTCCATCGACCAGCCGGTCGCGTCGCCCGCGACAGGCCGCGCGGGCTGCCCGGGCGGGGCCGGGGGTGCGGTCGGCGGAAGCGGCGGTGGAGCGGCGTTCTGCCGACGGGGATGGCTGTAGTTGATCGGACCGGCTGCGGCAGAAGGGTCGTCGTAGGGCGAGGTCACAGCCGCTGGATCGTTCGGCGCGGCGGAGGACACGGCCGAGGGAGTGGTCGGCGCGGAGGGAGGAGCGACGGTGGTGGGCTCAGCCGGCGCGGGGAAGGGACGGTCGGCGGACGGACCGGTCGACGCGGCATCTCCCGGATACGCGGGCTGCGGCCCGGACTGCCCTGGGGCGCCGGGTTCCTGGGGGCCGTACGGGTCCTGCACTCCGTGCTGGGGCACGGGTTGCGGCGATACGGGGCCGGTGGCGCCCTGGAGTGCGGTGCCGCCGTGCTCCGGGCCGCGGGCCGCCGGCTGCCGGGCCCGGTCACCGTCCGCCATACGCGGCGAGGGCGCCTGGACCGAGCGGGCCAGGCCCTGGGCCACCGCCTCGTCGATACCGGCCGCGAGTTGCCGGGCCTCGGGCAGGCCCTGGTCGGTGAGGAGCTCGGCGAGGCCGCCCGCGTAACCCTGGCCGACGGCACGCACCTTCCAGGCGCCCTGCCGACGGTAGAGCTCCAGGGCGACGACGGCCGACTCGACGTCCAGCCCGGTGACGGTGTAGCTGGCGACCTCGGTGCCGTCCAGACCGGTGACGGCGACGAAGGGCGCCGCGACGGCGCCGAAGCGGGCGGGGCCGCCGGCGCCGTCCGGCAGGGCGAGGAGCACGTTCACGCGGTGCACGACCTCCGGCATGGCGGCCAGGTCCACCGCCAGGTGATGATCGGCGGCCACCTGCCGGGAGACCTCGAGCCCGGGCAGAGCGGGGGCGCCGGGGTGGGCCACCCACTCGACGCCGTGGATCCTGCCGTGCTCGTCGCCGAGCGTGGCGCCGGCCACAAGCGGCGTGCCGGCCGAGACCCGGATCTCCAGACGGACCTGGGAGAGCGGGTGGTTCTGCCCCCGCACCAGCTCGGCCGTCATCGCCTTCGTCCCCCTGTGTCGCCGTGTCGTCTCGTGCCGCTCGCCCGCCGCTTACAGAAGCGGCAGGATCGCCGGCATCAGGTCCTGGAAGGTGCGGCCGTTGGCCGGGGCGCCGAGGGCCGTCATCGACCATCCCGGGCCGGACCGGTGCACCTTGGCCATGACCTGAGCCGTGTAGGCGCCGCCGCCCGCCAGCGTGTAGCGGGCGAGTTCCTGGCCGTTGGTCTCGTCGACCAGACGGCAGAACGCGTTCTGCACTTCCTGGAAGGTCTGGCCCGTGAAGGAGTTCACGGTGAAGACGATCTGGTCGATGTGGACCGGGACGCGCTGCAGGTCGACGAGGACGGCCTCGTCGTCACCGCCCTGCCCGACACCGCCGACGAGGTTGTCGCCGGTGTGGCGCACCGAGCCGTCGTCGCTGACCAGGTGGCGGAAGAAGACCACGTCGACCGGCTGCTTGTCCGCGAACAGGACGGCGGAGGCGTCGAGGTCGATCTCACGGGTGCGCGAGCCGAACAGGCCGCGCCGGGGAGCCGCCTGCCAGCCGAGACCCATGCGCACCGCGGTCAGGCTGCCCCCGTCGTTCTTCTGCAGACTGATGGCCTGACCCTTGGTCAAGTTGACGGTCACGGCTTCTTCCCCTCTCGAACTGTCCCCTGTTGCCGCGGAGTCCGCGGTTGCCCAGAACCCTACGCAGAGGTACTGACAGTGCCGAACCCCGGTCCGCACTTTGTGTCGGTCTTGCAACACAGTGCGCTACGCCAGGGTCCGGCGGAGCGGGCGGTCAGGCCAGGCCTGCCTCCCGCATCTGACGCAGTTCCTTCTTCATCTCGGACACCTCGTCGCGCAGCCGGGCCGCGATCTCGAACTGCAGGTCCGCGGCAGCGGCGCGCATACGCTCCGTGAGCTCCTCGATCTGCTCGGCGAGCTCGGCCGCAGGACGGTCGGTCGGCACCGTCTCCTTGCCCTTGGCGGACTTGCCGGCCTTCGCGCCCTTGGCCGCCTTGCCGCCGAGAGAGGGCACCGGGGCCTTGGTGCCGTGGCCGTCCTTCTTCGCCTTGCGATAGCCCGACCCGAGCAACTGCTCGGTGTCGACGTCCTCGCGGGCGATCTGCGCCACGATGTCGTTGATCTTCTTGCGCAGCGGCTGCGGATCGATGCCGTTCGCCGTGTTGTACGCGACCTGCTTCTCGCGCCGACGGTTGGTCTCGTCGATGGCCCGCTCCATCGCCGGGGTGATCTTGTCGGCGTACATGTGGACCTGGCCGGACACGTTGCGCGCGGCGCGGCCGATGGTCTGGATCAGGGAGGTGCCGGAGCGCAGGAAGCCCTCCTTGTCGGCGTCGAGGATCGCCACCAGGGACACCTCGGGCAGGTCGAGGCCCTCACGCAGCAGGTTGATGCCCACCAGGACGTCGAACTCGCCGGAGCGCAGCTCGCGCAGCAGCTCGACACGGCGCAGGGTGTCGACGTCGCTGTGCAGATAGCGCACCTGGATTCCGAGCTCCAGGAAGTAGTCCGTGAGGTCCTCGGCCATCTTCTTGGTGAGCGTGGTGACCAGGACGCGCTCGTCCTTCTCGACGCGGCCCCGGATCTCGTGGACCAGGTCGTCGATCTGCCCTTCGGTGGGCTTGACGACGACCTCCGGGTCGATGAGGCCGGTGGGCCGGATGATCTGTTCGACGACGCCGTCCGCGCGCGAGAGCTCGTACTTGCCGGGGGTCGCCGACAGGTAGACCGTCTGCCCGATGCGCTCCTGGAACTCCTCCCACTTCAGGGGGCGGTTGTCGAGGGCGGAGGGCAGCCGGAAGCCGTGGTCGACAAGGGTGCGCTTGCGGGAGGCGTCGCCCTCGTACATGGCGCCGATCTGCGGGACGGTGTTGTGGGACTCGTCGATGACGAGCAGGAAGTCGTCCGGGAAGTAGTCGAGCAGGGTGTTCGGCGGGGAACCGGGCAGGCGGCCGTCGAAGTGCATCGAGTAGTTCTCGACGCCGGAGCAGCTGCCGATCTGGCGGAGCATCTCGATGTCGTAGGTGGTCCGCATCCGCAGGCGCTGGGCCTCCAGAAGCTTGCCCTGCTTCTCCAGCTCGGCCAGGCGCTCCCCCAGTTCCTTCTCGATGTCGTTGACGGCCCGCTCCATGCGCTCGGGTCCGGCGACGTAGTGGGAGGCCGGGAAGACGTACAGCTGCTCGTCGTCGCTGATGATCTCGCCGGTGAGCGGGTGCAGGGTGGAGAGCGCCTCGATCTCGTCGCCGAACATCTCGATGCGGACGGCGAGCTCCTCGTAGACGGGGAAGATCTCGATGGTGTCGCCGCGGACCCGGAAGGTGCCGCGGGTGAACGCCATGTCGTTGCGCGTGTACTGGATGTCCACGAAACGGCGCAGCAGCTGGTCCCGGTCGATCTCGTCGCCCACCCTGAGCGGGACCATCCGGTCCACGTACTCCTGCGGGGTACCGAGGCCGTAGATGCAGGAGACCGAGGCGACCACGATCACGTCGCGCCGGGTGAGCAGCGAGTTGGTCGCGGAGTGGCGCAGCCGCTCGACCTCCTCGTTGATCGAGGAGTCCTTCTCGATGTAGGTGTCCGACTGCGGGACGTAGGCCTCGGGCTGGTAGTAGTCGTAGTACGAGACGAAGTATTCGACCGCGTTGTTCGGAAGCAGCTCGCGGAATTCGTTCGCCAGCTGGGCGGCCAGGGTCTTGTTCGGCGCCATCACGAGCGTGGGGCGCTGGAGCTTCTCGATCATCCACGCCGTGGTGGCGGACTTGCCGGTGCCGGTCGCGCCCAGCAGGACGACGTCCTTCTCACCGGCTTCGATGCGCTGGGCCAGCTCGGCGATGGCCGCCGGCTGGTCGCCGCTGGGCTGGTAGGGACTGACGACCTCGAAGGGCGCCACCGTGCGTTCGATGCTGGAAACGGGCCGCATGGATCCACCGTACGACCCCCCACTGACAACGGGGCCGGGTCAGCGGTCCTGCGGGGTGCGGGACCGGCGTTGTGCCGCCTCCCGGCGGGGGCGGAGCGGAACGCGGCGGCCTGTGTGCTCGACGGCGGGATGGGCCGGGACACCGGGCTTGTGCTCGGCAGGGGCCCAGTCGGACTTCCCCATGATCATCAGCGGATCGAACACCACGACGACGCCGGCGAGGCAGAGGAAGGCGAGCGGGCCGATCAGCATGGGCGCGAGCAGCGCCGCGGGCGAGTCGCCGGAGGTGGAGTGGGGCGCGGCGTGGAGGTGGACGCTGAGGGCGGCCATCCCCGTGTAGTGCATGCCGCTGACGGCGAGTCCCATCACGAGGCTCGCGCCCATGCTCCACATCAGCCCGCGGACCTGGCCCGCCGCCCACAGGGCGGCGGTGGCGGCGGCCATGGCGATGACGACGGAGGCGGCGACGGTGAGCGTGTTGTACTCCAGCTTCCCGTTCAGGCGCATGCCGGCCATGCCGAGGTAGTGCATCGAGGCTACGCCGAGGCCGGTGATCGTGCCCCCGGTGAACAGCGCCGTTCCGCTGGCGCCCTTGTAGCCGACGATGAAGATCCCGACGCCCACCATGACGATGGCGACGCCGAGGCTGGCGTACGTCGTCGCTTTGTCGTAGTGGATCGGCGCCTCTTCGACCGAGAAGCCCATCATCGCGATGAAGTGCATGGTCCATATGCCGGAGCCGATCGCCGCCGAGCCGAGGGCGAGCCAGCCCGGGCGCCAGGAATGGGCGACGAGCAGGGCTCTGGTGGTGCAGCGCAGGCCGAGGGCGCCACCTAGGCAGGCCATGAGGTAGGCCACCAACGGTGTGACGAGCCCGTAGCTGAATCCGTCGACCGTGCCTTGCATGCGCGGCTGCCCTTCCGCCCTGTTGCGTCCCGGAAATTCCTGAAATGCGCCCCCCTCCCAGGACCGCAGGAGCGGTCAGGGTTGAGGCAGAGAGTATGACTCCCACCGGAATGGTCGAACGATTTTCCGGCAAAGAAACACGCCTTTGCCGCAGATGTGCGGTAACAGTGAGCGGACTTGGGCAACTCCATTCAATCCATGCCCATCCTGCACACACGCCGTTATCTACTCTCTGCTGTCACAGTTGAGCTGTCCGTGATCGCTCGATGCAAGGAGTACGCATGTACGCGCGCGCAGTTGCCGCCATGACCACCGCGCTCCTGGCCACCTTGACCCTTCTGATCCCAGCCTCCGACGCCCGGGCCCACACCAGCCGGCAGCCTTCGGTCATCGCTCACCGAGGCGCTTCCGCCTACGCCCCCGAGAACACCCTGGCCGCCATCGACAAGGCTGCCGAGCTGGGCATCGGCTGGGTGGAGAACGACGTCCAGCGCACCAAGGACGGCGAACTCGTGGTGATCCACGACGACAGCCTCCGGCGCACGACCAATGTGAAGAAGGTCTTCCCCGGCCGCTCCCCCTGGAAGGTGAAGGACTTCACTGCCGCGGAGATCGCACGCCTCGACGCGGGAAGCTGGTTCGGCCCCGCCTACGCGGGCGCGCGCGTGCCGACACTGAAGCAGTACATGCGCCGCGTCGAGCACAACCACCAGAACCTGCTCCTGGAGATCAAGAATCCGCAGTTGTACCCGGGCATCGAGCAGCAGACCCTCAAGCTCCTCGGCAACGAGGGCTGGCTCGACCGGCAGCACCTCGCCCGCCGGCTGATCGTGCAGAGCTTCAGCGCGGACAGCGTGCGCACCGTCCATGACCTGAAGCCTGGCGTCAGGACCGGATTCCTCGGTAGCCCGTCCGTGGCGGACCTGCCCGCGTACGCGAAGTTCACCGACCAGATCAACCCCTCGTACGGTTCCCTGTCCGGGACCTATGTGTCCCTGGTCCACGCGTTCACGGGGCCGCACGGCAGGCCGATGGAGGTCGCCGCCTGGACCGTCAACGACGCGGCGACCGCCCGGACGGTCGCCCGGTACGGCGTCGACGGCGTCATCACCAACAAGCCCGACGTGGTGCGGCAGGCTTTGTCCGGGTCCTGACACCCGCCCCGGTCCGGGGAGCCGGCGGCGGCCGGTGCCCGTTCCCCGGGGTGTTGTCAGTGGCGGGCCGTACGGTGGGTCGCATGAACAGCCATGGGCAGTACGAGCAGCAGGTCGTGTGGACCGTCCTCGCCACCGACATCGGTCCGCTGCTGCTGGCCGCGACCGGCGAGGGCCTGGTCAACGTCGTGTTCCACGCCACGGACACGGCGCGTGACAAGGCGCTCCACCGGCTCGCGGACCGGCTGGGCACCGAGCCCGTCGAGGCGCCCGGCTCCCCGCTGCTGGCCGAGGCGATACGCCAGGTCGAGGCGTACTTCGCGGGTGAGCGGCGCGCCTTCGAGCTGCCGCTGGACTGGTCGCTGATCTCGGGCTTCAACCGGCAGGTTCTGCGGGAACTGGCGTCCGGCGTCCCCTTCGGCGCGGTCGTCGGCTATGGCGATCTGGCTGGGCGGGTCGGTCAGCCTGGCGCGGCCCAGGCGGTGGGTGTGGCGATGGGTTCCAATCCACTGCCCGTGGTCGTGCCCTGCCACCGGGTCGTCGAGAGCGACGGCGGTATCGGCGGGTTCGGGGGCGGCCTGGAGACCAAGCGGAAGCTGCTCGCGCTGGAAGGGGTGCTGCCCGAGCCGCTCTTCTGATGGCCCGGACGCAGGACCAAGGACGGCGCCGGCCGTTGAGGCGTACGGAGGGGAAGGGTGCCCACCGGTGGCGTCCCCCACAGTCTCCAAGGGTTTGACCGGTCACGCCGCCCGCCAGAGATGAGGGAAGACCGCGAGACGGGAGGCAGGCGCGTGGTGCTGTTGGTGTCCGAAGAGGTGCGGGAAGCGATCGACGCGCGTCGGCCTGTCGTGGCCCTGGAGTCCACGATCATCGCGCACGGGCTGCCGCGCCCGCGCAACCTGCAGGTGGCGCTGGAGCTGGAGGCGGCCGTGCGGCAGGAAGGCGCCGTCCCGGCCACTATCGCCGTACTCGACGGGCGGCCCCTTGTCGGCCTGGACAAGGAACAGTTGGAGCGGGTCGCGAACGAAGAGGGGATCCGCAAGCTGGGCCATCGTGACCTGCCGCTCGCGGTGGCCTCCGGGGCGAGCGGGGCGACGACGGTGTCGGCGACCGCGCTGCTGGCCGCGCTCGCGGGCGTACGGGTGTTCGCGACGGGTGGACTCGGCGGGGTGCACCGCGAATGGACGGTGACGCAGGACGAGTCGGCGGACCTGGGCCTGTTGGCGCGTACGCGGATCACGGTGGTGTGCGCGGGCGTGAAGTCCATCCTGGACGTGCCGGCGACACTGCAGCGACTGGAGACGCTGGGCGTAGCGGTGGCCGGGTACGGCACGGACCGCTTCCCCGGCTTCTACCTGTCCGACTCGGGCCATCCCGTGGACTGGACGCTCGAGACTCCGCGACAGGTGGCGGACGTCATGCGGGCACAGGACGCGCTCGGCGGGCCGGAGTCGGCGCTGATCGTCGCCAATCCCGTCCCCGAGGAAGAGCAGCTGGATCCCGAGCTGCACGCGCGCGTGCTCGCCGACGCGCTGCACGCGTGTGAGGAGAAGGATGTCACCGGACAGGCGGTGACGCCGTTCCTGCTCGACTATCTCGTGCGCCACACGGACGGTGCCTCGCTGAGCGCCAATCTGGCAGCCGTGCGCGGCAACGTGCGGCTGGCGGGCCGGATCGCGGCGGCGTGGTCCGGGGGGTGACCGCCCGGCGGGACGGCGGCGCACTGCTGGTCGTCGGGGACGTGGTGACGGACATCGTGGCCCGGCATCGGGGTCCGCTCTCCTCCGGCACCGACACGGCCGCCTCGATCCGGACCCTGCCAGGTGGCGCGGGCGCCAACGTGGCGTGCTGGGCCGCCCATTGGGGTTGTCCGGATGTGCGGCTGCTCGGGCGGGTGGGTGCGGACGCGGCCGCGTGGCACGAGCTGGAGCTGACTCGCCACGGGGTGCGTCCCCGGCTCGTCGTGGACCCGCAGGCGCCGACCGGGACGGTGATCTGCCTGGTCGACACGGGCGCCGCGGCAGAGCGCACGTTTCTCACCGACAGCGGCGCGTGTCTGCGGCTCGACCCGGGTGACTGGTCGGAGGGGCTGCTCGACGGGGTCGCGTGGCTGCACCTGTCGGGTTACCTGCTGTTCTCGGAACCGAGCCGGGCAATGGTCGCGGTGGCGATGGAGTCGGCACGCGCGCGTGGAGTGCCGGTGAGCCTGGACCCGGCCTCGGCCGGCTTCCTCGTGGAGCTGGGCGTCGACCGTTTCCTGGACCTCGTCGCCGGCGTGGAGGTCCTGCTGCCGAGCCGGGACGAGGCACACCTGCTCACCGGGCTGCCCGATGTGGCGGACGCGGCGGCCAAGCTGAGCCGCCACGTCCCGCTGGTGGTCGCCAAACAGGGCGCCGACGGTGCGTTGGTGGCCCGGTCCGGCACGGTGCGGGCCCGGGTCCCCGCCGCGCCGGCGACCCCCCAGGACACCACGGGAGCCGGCGACGCCTTCACGGGCGCGTTCCTCGCGTCCCTGCTCGCCGGCGCCGAGCCCGAGGAAGCGACGACGGAAGGGTGCCGCGCGGGGGCGCAGGCGGTCGAGCGGACAGGCGGGAGACCACCTGGCTCCGAGTGAGGGCAGCGGACCACAGGGCGTTGTGCGGGCCCAAGCCACGTCGGAGACCTCGGTCACCCCTGTGCGAGGAGAACCGCCTCTGCTCCCCGGCGCCGAGCTCGAGGAAGCGGCGGCGGGGAGCAGGGTGCCGCACGAGGGTGCGCAGGCTGTCGAACGGGCGGGCGGGAGACCACCCGCTCCCGCTGAGGCAGCGGACCACAGGGCGGAAGCGCGGGCCCAAGCCACGTCGCTGCCGTCGATCACCCCGGCGAGAGGAGGCCCGGCCTCCTACGCCTTACGCCCCCACGCCGAGATCATCGGAGCGGTGGCCAGGTCCATGCTGCCGGCGGCCACGTTCGCCAGATGGCGGTCGATGTCCTCGTCCGTGGCCAGGCCGGCGGTGACGAGCCGGTCACGGATCTGACGGACCGTGGCGGACTCCAGGGCGGTGCAGGCAGGTGAGGCGACCGGGAAGTACGCGTCGGCCTCGACCTGGCGCAGCCCGGCCTCGCGAAGCAGCCGCGGGAGCTTGCGCCCATAGGCGAGGTCGGCGCCGCGGTCGGCCAGGAGTTCACGGAAGCCGTGCCGCAGCCGGTTCGCCAACTGCTGCTCGGGGCCGTACTCCTCGGGGCACAGTAGGGGCTGCAGAGCGGGGTCGGCGTCCTCGACCAGGAGCCGTCCGCCGGGGCGCAGGGCCTTGATCATCGACCGCAACGCCCGCTCCCGGTCCGGCACGTGGACGAGGACGAGCCGGGCGTGCACAAGGTCGAAGTCCTCCCCCGGCGGCTCCTGCGCACCCACGTCGTGGACGCGCACCTCGACCGGCGGACGGGCCGCCTCGGCCAGCTGCGAGGTGTCGATGTCGGTCGCGACGACCTTGCCGGTCGGCCCGACCTTCTCAGCCAGCCAGGACACCACGGAGGTGCCGCCTGCGCCGACTTCCCAGCAACGCCAGCCGGGCCCGACGCCGAGTCCCGCCAGGTGCCGGAACGTCGTGGGGTCGAAGAGGGCTGTGAAGGCGTCGAAACGCTCTGCCGCCTCGGTCTGCTGGTTGTCGAGAAGATACCCATCGTCTTGCGTCATGCCGTGATCATCCCAGTTGCCCCGCTTGCCCCGGACAGTCGACCCTCGGTACGACGAGCTGTCCGCCGTCGGCAGCCCATCCGCCCGCCGTCGGAAATCAGTCCCCGCACAGCCGGGGGCCGATTCGTCCACAGCCGGGAACAAAGCGGAATCCTCCGTTTCCACAGGCTTACCCGCCCCTCACGCAGGCCTGGCAAACTGGCACGCCAGGGCGCAGAAATGCGGCGCAAGGAGATCCACGCAAGGAGATCCAGATGTCCATGGCAGGGAATTTGCGGAAGGTCACCGGCCTCGGCAGGGTCGGCGGCCTCCGCAAGGTGGCACGGCTGACCCGGCGGCGCCCGCGCGTCGACCTGAGTCATCCCGCGCGGTCCCCGCTGGGCTCCTCCGTGGTGAACTGCGTGACGTACCGGGACGGCGTCCGGGCCCCGGGCGGCCGCGATCTGGTCGACGCCGTGGAGCAGGTACGCAAGAGCGGCGACGGCTTCGTCTGGCTCGGCCTCCACGAGCCCACCGACCAGGAGTTCGCGGGCATCGCCGAACTGTTCGACCTGCATCCGCTGGCCGTCGAGGACGCGATCGAGGCCCACCAGCGCCCGAAGGTCGAGCGGTACGGCGAGACGTTGTTCGCGGTGTTCAAAACGGTCTGCTACGTCGAACACGAGGAACTCACCGCGACCAGCGAGGTGGTGAACACCGGCGAGATCATGGTGTTCGTCGGCCGCGACTTCGTGATCTCGGTGCGGCACGGACGACACGGCTCACTGGGTCCGTTGCGCGAGGAGTTGGAGAGCAACCCCGACCAACTCGCCAAGGGGCCGTCCGCGGTGCTGCACGCGATCGCGGACCACGTGGTCGACGACTACCTCAACGTCACCGACTCGGTGCAGTCGGACATCGACCAGGTCGAGACGGACGTGTTCGCGGCGGACGGCGCGCGGGCCGACCCGGGCCGTATCTACCAGCTCAAGCGGGAGCTCCTCGAGCTGAAGCGGGCGGTGGTCCCGCTCGGCCGGCCGCTCCTGGACCTCTCCGACCGACCGATGCGGGCGGTCGACCCGGAGATACAGGCCTACTTCCGCGATGTCTCCGACCATCTGCTGCGGGCCACGGAGCAGATCGCCTCGTTCGACGAACTGCTCAACTCGATTCTGCAGGCGCACCTCGCCCAGGTCACGGTCGCGCAGAACGAGGACATGCGGAAGATCACAGCGTGGGCCGCGGTGATCGCCGTACCGACGATGGTCTGCGGCGTGTACGGGATGAACTTCGATCACATGCCGGAGCTGCACTGGCGGTTCGGCTACCCGCTCGTCATCGGCCTGATAACCGTGGCCTGTCTGGTGCTGTACCGCGGCTTCCGACGCAACGGCTGGCTCTGACCGGCAGCTCCGGGCGGGGCGGCGTTCCGACCGAGAAGCCCAGGATCTTCCACGGGACGACACGGATGATCACGCAGGCCTCGTCTTCCTTCTCGGCGGGCGGGTCGACGCCGAGGTGCTTGTGCGACATCTCGTACGGGAGCCGCTTGCCCTCGTCCGGGACGATCTCGGCGGTCCAGCGGACCTCGACCGAGGTGCAGGGGTCGGCGAGACCGAAGACCGACAGGCGCACGAAGGGGCTTTCGCGGATCTCTGCCCGGCTGGATCAGCCGCCCCACGCCGGGTGACGCGGATCGTCGGCACGCACCAGGACGTCGGCGGTGCCGGCCGGGTCGGTCTCCTGCTCGTACTGCTCGAAGGCGGGGAGCGTCCAGTGATCGGCTTCGGGGGTGCGGCGACGCAGGGCGGGCGGCGAGAGGAGGACGTGGACGGTCAGGTCGAAAGGGAACCAGTGACGCAGCAGGAGGGGACCGTGCAGCAACAGGATTCCGCCTGGCGGGAGTTGGACGTAGGCGCTGCGGGTGGCGCGGTCGGTGGCCGGGTCCCAGAGATCGGGCAGGATCCGGCCGTCGCCGCCCGGTTCGAGAGGGCCGAACACCTCGCGCCACAGGGCGCCGGTGTCGAACCAGCCGTTGTAGTAGGCCTCCACATCGTGATGGCCGTATTCCAGTCGAAGCGAGGCGGGGCGCAGGAAGCCCTCCGTGCCGACGACGAGCGAGGGGCGGCCGCGTATACGCAGGGCCTCGGCGACACGCTCGGCGAGATCTCCGGGGCGGGCAGCCGGGGCCCCGTCGAAGGCGATCCGCGGCCAGGGGCTGCCGTCGCCCGGCTTCAGGTCGAGCAGCCGCTCGGCGAGGAGGTCGCCGAGCCGTTCCCAGGTGATCGCTTCGAGTCGCACACGGCCATGATGCCGCGCCACCCCGGGGCGGCGGCGGTCACCACCACGCCACACGCCCCACGCCCACGCCCACGCCCGCACCTAACCCACCCCCCACTCATCCCCCAACGCACCAGCACCAGCGAAAACCCTGCGGCTGATCAGGCTCACTCCTACTCAGTCCCTGCTGGGCGGACTCGCCGGGACGGGCGTGGGGCGCGTCGTCGCCGTGGGACTGTTGGCGAACCTCCTCGGGGCGGACGGGCGGCCGGCGATGGATGATCCCGTGGCCTTTCCGCCGGAGATACGGCCCTTCGTGCTGGCGCACACGGCAGGGCTGGAGCGGTTGCGGAAGGAGCGCGACGGAGGCGTCGACTGGGTGATGCTCACGCCGGGCGGCGGACTGGAGCAGGACGCCCCGCGCACCAGGCGCTACCGCTTCGGGGGTGAGCGGATACCCGACGATGCGTCTGTCCAATCGCACTCGTCACACCTGTCACACCCGCTGTCACACCCGTCACACCCGCTGTCGCACCTGTCGTCCGCGGACGCCGTGGTGCGGTGCTCGACGAGATCGAGGTGCCGAGCCGGCACCGTACGCGGGTTTCGGTGTTCGCCGACGGGGGGCACGACCGGCGGACCCGGACCGGCGTAGAGCGGGCTCACCAGCGGGAAAGAACCCGGCATGGCGTTCTTCGCAACTCCCGCGCCCCGTACCGGACTCCTCGTCGTTCAGCCGCTCCGGAGGAAGCAGTGCGCCGGGTGTCGTCGCGGGCCGCTGCCGATGCTCGTCCTCGAGGACGGTGCGCCGCGCTGCCTCGACTGCGCCGACCTCGGCCATCTGGTCTTCCTGCCGCGCGGCGACACGGCACTGACCCGCAGGTCCCGCGAGGAGAGCGCGCTGTCGGCGGTGGTCGTGCGGTTCAATCGGCGCAAGGCCCGCTACGAGCGCCAGGGCGTCCTGGTCGAGGAGGCGGCGCTGGCCCGGGCCGAAGAGCGTTGTCTGGCGGACGCGGAGGCGCGGCGGCGGCGCCGGGTGCGGGACGCCCGGCGGCGGGCGGCCGAGGACGTGGCGTTCACGGACGCGTTCGCGGCGGAGATACGGCGGCTGCTCCCCGGCTGTCCAGCAGGCCGGGCGCGGGCGATCGCGGCGCACGCCTCGGTGCGCGGCAGTGGGCGGGTGGGGCGCAGTGCGGCCGGGCGGGCGCTCTCCGAAGGGGCGGTGGTCTCGGCGGTCGTGGCCTCCGTACGGCACCTGGACACGCCGTACGACCAGCTACTGATGGGCGGTGTGCCGCGACACGAGGCGCGGCGGCGGATCGCGGCGGACGTGGAGTCGGCACTGGAGGCGTGGCGAAGAGGCGGGCCCGGCTCCGCCAGGTGAGGGGCGGGCGGGCTGCACGGGTGGGCGGGCGGGACGCTCGCGCATGCCTCCGCGCTTTCCCCGACCATAGTCACTGTTCACGTACGCGATTTCACTTGTGGTGACGGAAGGTACCGGGCAAGATCTCGGCTCGACGGGTGGGAGCTGACGTAGACATGATCGATGGACCGTATGTGGTACTGGCGGCGCTGGGTGTCCTCGGCGCGGGGCTGATGGCCGTGGTCTTCTGTGCCTTCTCGGTGCTGGTCATGCGGGGGCTGAAGGCGCTGCCGCCGGCCCGGGGGGTCGCCGCCATGAACGCGATCAACTCCTCCGCCATGACACCCGCGTTCATGCTTGTGTTCCTCGGGGTGGCCGCGCTGTGCGCGGTGATCGCCGTGGTGACGTTCGTACTGTGGCCGGACGACGGGACGGTCGAGCTGCTGCTGGGCAGTGCGCTGTACCTGGCTGGTTCCTTCGGGGTGACGGTGGTCGCGAACGTGCCGCGCAACGAGCAGCTGATGAAGCTGGAGGCGGGCACTCCGGAAGCCGCCGCCTACTGGCCGGTGTACGTGCGCGAGTGGACGATGTGGAACCACGTCCGCATGGTCGCCTCGGCCGCCGCCGCGGTCGTGTACCTGCTGGCGCTCGTCTGAGAAGGCAGTGGTCGAAGCAGGCGCCGGATGGAGAGGGCGCCGGGCGGGGAAAGCGCTGTCGGCCGCTCTGCGTGTGCGGTCGAGGAGACGTATCGTGGCCGAAAGAGTGCCGCCCGAATGACGCACGGCCCGTCGCACGCGCAAGCAAGGAAGACGGCCATGGCCGATCCCAAGGGTTTCATGACCACGCCCCGCCAGAACTGGCCCCGCCGGCCGGTCGAGGAACGGGTCCGGGACTGGGACGAGGTGTACGTCCCCGGGGCGCTGCTGCCCATCATCAGCAAGCAGGCAGACCGCTGCATGGACTGCGGCATACCGTTCTGCCACGAAGCCTGTCCGCTCGGCAATCTGATCCCCGAGTGGAACGACCTGGTCTCCCGTGAGGACTGGCGGGCGGCGAGCGACCGGCTGCACGCGACGAACAACTTCCCCGAGTTCACGGGCCGGTTGTGTCCGGCACCGTGCGAGGCGGGGTGCGTGCTCGCGATCAATCAGCCCGCCGTCACCATCAAGAACGTCGAGTGTGCGATCGCCGACCGGTCCTGGGAGGAGGGCTTCGTGCCGCCCCGGCCGCCGGACCGGCTGTCCGGGCGGACGGTGGCGGTGATCGGCTCGGGCCCGACCGGGCTCGCCGCGGCCCAGCAGCTGACGCGGGCCGGACACACCGTCGCCGTGTACGAGAAGGACGACCGGCTCGGCGGACTGATGCGGTACGGCATCCCCGCGTTCAAGATGGAGAAGCATCATCTGGAGCGGCGGCTGGAGCAGATGCGGGCCGAGGGGACCAAGTTCCGTACGTCGACGGCGGTCGGGCGGGACGTCGAGGCCGCCGAGCTGCGGGCGCGGTACGACGCCGTGGTGATCGCCACGGGAGCCACCGCGTGGCGGGAACTGAACGTTCCGGGCCGCGAGTTGACCGGCATCCACCAGGCGATGGAGTACTTGCCGCTGGCCAACCGGGTGTGTGAGGGGGATCTGAAGGCGTCCCCGATGTCCGCCGCGGGCAAGCACGTCGTGATCGTCGGCGGCGGCGACACCGGAGCGGACTGTCTGGGGACCGCGGTGCGTGACGGAGCCGCGTCCGTCACGCAGTTGGACATCTACGCGCAGCCGGGCGCCGAGCGCGACGAGGACGCCGAGCCCTGGCCCACCTACCCGAAGGTCTACCGGCTGTCGGCCGCGCACGAGGAGGCCCGCGATCTGGAGACGGCACCGGCTGCGGACGCGGACGCGCGGCTGTTCGCGGCGTCCACGCTCCGCTTCACCGGCGACGGGAGCGGGCATGTACGGTCGCTGCATCTGGTCGAGGTGGACGCGCAGCGTCGGCCGGTGACCGGTTCCGGACGGATACTCCCCGCCGACTTCGTCCTGCTGGCCCTCGGCTTCTCCGGACCCGACCGGGAGGATGGGCTCGTCGACCAGCTGGGGCTGGGACTCGAGCCGCGCGGCACGATCACCCGGGACGGCGACTTCGCGACAAACGTCCCCGGGGTGTTCGCCGCCGGGGACGCGGCACGTGGACAGTCGCTCATCGTGTGGGCGATCGCGGAGGGGCGAGCGGTGGCCGCGGCCGTCGACCGTTATCTGACGGGCAGTTCCCAGCTTCCGGCCCCGATCGGGCCGTACGACAGGCCCATGGCCGTATGACTGACCCACTGCCGCCGTATGTATGACTGCCCCGCAGCTGTATGACGACCCCAGAGTCGTACGACGGGCCCGCGGCAGCTAGCGCCGCTCGTCCGTGCCCGCGACCTTCGCCGTCGACAGCGCCACTCGGTTCCACGTGTTGATCGCGAAGATCAGGGCCAGTAGGTGCGCCAGCTCCTGCTCGTCGAAGTGGGCGGCGGCCTGGGCGTAGACGTCGTCCGGGACGCCGGCGTCGGACACCAGGGTCACCGCCTCGGTCAGGGCGAGGGCCGCCTGTTCCTTCTCGGTGAAGAAGTGGCGGGCCTCTCGCCAGACGGCGACCATGTGCAGCCGGTCCTCGCTCTCACCGGCCTTGCGGGCGTCGTTGGTGTGCATGTGGAGGCAGTAGGCGCAGTGGTTGAGGTGCGAGGCGCGGATCTGGACGAGTTCGACGAGGGCCGGGTCGAGGGCGTCGCGAGCCGCTGCGTCGAAGCCGATGAGGGCGCGGAAGACCTTCGGGGCGGCCTTCGCGAAGTTGAGGCGGTTCATCGTGTTCGCGGTCGTGTTCGCGGTCATGTTCGTGTCCGAGTTCGTGTTCGAGTTCGTCGTCATGTCCATCAACCTACGGTCCGGAAAGACCTCTTGTAGGGTGCATTTCCATGGCAGAATCGTGGGTCAATTCGGCGGAGCGGATCGGCAGCGACCTGCATCTGGAGCTGTCGCTGTCCGAGCCTGGCGGTCGCCGGGCCACGCTCATCCGGGCGCTGCGCGACGCCGTGCGCAACGGCCGACTGGCTCCCGGCACCCGGCTGCCGCCGTACCGCTCGCTCGCCGCAGACCTCGGCGTCGCACGCAACACGGTGGCGGACGCGTACGCGGAGCTCGTCGCGGAGGGCTGGCTGACCGCCCGCCAGGGCTCGGGCACACGGGTCGCCCAACGGGCCGAGCCCCTGCGACACGCCGCACGCGTGCCCAAAAAGGCACCCCCACGCGCGCGTGGCCCACGGCACGATCTGCGGCAGGGCACCCCGGACGCGTCGTCCTTCCCGCGCGCGGCGTGGCTCGCCTCCTACCGGCGGGCCCTCCAGCAGGCGCCGGCCGAGGTGTTCGGGCCAGGCGATCCGGCCGGCCGTGTCGAGCTGCGGGAGGCCCTCACCGAGTACCTGGCACGCGCGCGTGGCGTACGCACGGAGCCGGGCCGGATCGTGATCTGCTCCGGCTTCGCACACGCCCTGCGGCTGCTGTTCGGGCAGGGCGCAGGAGGTGTACTGCGCGGCCCGCTGGCCGTAGAGGCGTACGGGCTGGGCTTCCACCGGGAACTGCTCGCCATGGCGGGGGTGCGGACCGTGCCCCTGTCCCTGGACGAACACGGGGCGCTCGTCGACGGGTTGGAGCGCGAGCGGGCCGCGCTGCTCACGCCCGCGCACCAGTTCCCGACCGGCGGTCCGCTGCACGCCGCGCGCCGGGCTGCGTTGATCGACTGGGCACGCACGCGTGACGGGGTGGTCATCGAGGACGACTACGACGGGGAGTTCCGCTACGACCGCAAGCCCGTCGGCGCCGTCCAGGGCCTCGACCCCGAGCGGGTGATCCACATCGGCTCGGTCAGCAAGAGCCTGTCGCCGGCACTGCGGCTGGGTTGGATGGTCCTGCCGGAGCGGTACGTCGGGGACGTACTGGCCGCCAAGGGCGTACGCGAGGCGTGGGCGAGCGTGCTGGACCAGCTGAGCTTCGCCGACTTCATCGTCTCGGGGTCGTACGACCGTCATGTGCGGCGTATGCGGCAGCGTTACCGGAGCCGCCGCAACCGACTCGTCGAAACGCTCGCCGCGCGGGCCCCGCACGTCGAGGCCACCGGGGTCGCGGCAGGTCTGCACGCGGTGCTCCGGCTGCCCCCGGGCACCGAGCGGTCCACGGTCAAGGCGGCCGTCTGGCAGGGCGTGGCGCTGGACGGCCTCGCCGCGTTCCGGCACCCGGAGACGGACATGGCGGCGCGGGACGGGCTGGTGGTGGGCTACGCGACGCCCTCGGACCACGCGTACGGGGCGGCACTCGACGCGCTGTGCGGGGTGCTGCCGCCACCGTGAAGCGCTGTGCCGGGTGCGTGCTGCGCTGCCGAGGCACTCTGCGGGGGTGCTGCCGCCACCGTGAAGCCGCGGCAGCCACCGAGTCCTTTACCGTGCCCCCACCGCCCCGGACGCCTTACCGCCCCGTACGCCTCACCTCTTGCGCCCCACCGCCCCGTACCCCGGAATGACCCCGTCGTCCTGCCCCGGGACCGGCTCGCCCAGTTCCGGGTGCCACTCGTGCACGATCGAGACTCCGGGCTCGACCAGGTCCAGACCGTCGTAGAAGCGGCTGAACTCGTCGCGGGAGCGGAGCGCCAGGGTGACGCCGGCCGCCCGGAGCTTCTCGGTCGCCGCCGCAGACTCCTCCGGTGTGAAGTCGGCGGTGGCATGGGTCATCATCAGGTAACTGCCGGAGGGAAGTTCGGACAGCAGCCGGTCGACCAGCTCGTGCGCACCGTCCTCGTCGGAGATGAAGTGCAGCAGCGCGACCAGGGACAGCGCGATCGGCCGGTCGAAGTCGAGGATCTTCCTGGCCCCCTCGACGATGCCGGCCGGGTCCCGCACGTCGGCCTGCAGGTACTCGGTCACGCCCTCGGGCGTGCTGCGCAGCAGGGCCGCCGCGTGGGCCAGCACGATCGGGTCGTTGTCGCAGTAGACGACGCGGGCGTCGGGCGCGACGCCCTGGGCGATCTGGTGCAGGTTCGGCTCGGTCGGGATGCCGGTGCCTATGTCCAGGAACTGCCGTACGCCGTTCTCGGCCAGCCAGCGCGTGGCGCGATGCATGAACGCGCGGTTGACCCGGGCCATCACCGGGACGCGCGGGTCGAGGGCGAGCATCTGCTTGCCCATCGCCTCGTCGACGGGGTAGTTGTCCTTGCCGCCGAGGTACCAGTCGTACATCCTCGCGGGATGCGGTCGGTCGGTGTCCATCTGGACGGCGCCGGTGGGGTGGTCCTGCCCAGTCATGCGGCACTCCGTAAGTGTCTGGCGCGGTGGGTGATCAAGTCGGAGCCAAGATAAGAAAGTTGTCGAGGAATCTGAGTCAGAAATCGGCTTAGCGAGGTCGAGCGACAGAACAATCAAGCCAGGTCGTTCAGGACAGCAGGAAGTCCGCCTCCCCCGCCTTCGCGCCTTCGATGAAGGCCGTCATCTCGTCGGACGTGTAGATCAGCGCCGGCCCGTCGGGGTCGGTGGACTGGCGGACGGCGATCCGGCCGTCCGCCAGCTTCATGGCCTCCAGGCAGTTGCCCCCGTTGCCGCCGCTCCACGGCTTGTGCCAACCCTCGCTGCCCAACTCCGCCGCGGGCATGCCGTTGTAGACCCGCTCGGTGCGGATCCGCTGCTTGGGCTGGGACTTGATGCGATCCATTCACAACTCCTTGCGGAGATCCCGGAGGATCTCCTTCGTGCGATGTGCGGTGGCGGCCTGCGCCGCCATGCGGTCCATGACCTCGAGGTGGGTCGCCACCTCGGCACGCGCGTCGAGGTAGACGGCGCCGGTCAGGTACTCGCTGTAGACCATGTCCTGAAGTTCGGGCACGGCGAATCGGAACAGCACGAAGGGGCCGTACGTGCCGGGATGCGGCCCGTTGGCGAACGGGGCGATCTGCAGCGTCACGTTGGGCAGCTTCGTGGCGTCGAGCAGCTTGTCGATCTGGGCTCGCATCACCTCCGCATCGCCGACCGGGCGGCGCAGCACGGTCTCGTCCATCACGACCCACAGCCGGGGTGCGTCCTGACGGGTGAGCAGTCCCTGGCGCTGCATGCGCAGTGCGACATGGCGCTCGATGTCGTCGGGGCTCGTCTGGCCGATGGCGCCCGATTTCAGGACCCCGCGCGCGTAGTCCTCGGTCTGGAGCAGTCCGGGCACGAAGTGGGGCTCGTACTGGCGGATGAGGCCGGCCGCGCCCTCCAGGCTGACGTGCATCGAGAACCAGCCGGGCAGGATGTCGTGGAACCGCTGCCACCAGCCGGGCTGGTTGGCCTCCTCGGCCAACTGGACGAACGCCTCGGCCTCGCCGTCGGAGACGCCGTAGGCCTTCAGGAGCAGTTGGAGGTACGGGATCTTGAGCGTGACCTCGGCCATCTCCATGCGGCGGACCGTGGCGGGGGCGACCCGAAGGATACGGGCGGCCTCCTCGCGCTTGAGTCCGGCGCGTTCCCGCAGGTCCAGCAGGCGCCTGCCGAGGACGACCTGCCCCACGGTCGGCGCGGACCGCGGTTCGCTCACGCTCCACCTCCACAAAGAGTTCTGACAGGCCGCCAGTCACCCAGAGCGCCGTCAGTCCGGCCAGTCCGGTCAGCCCGGATACGAAGGAACGGCAGAGGAATCCTGACAGCCCTACGGCGCCATTCGAAGACCCATTCGAAGATCTGGACGGATCTCCGGTGATCCCAACTGGCGCCGCTCGAAGTGCTGTTGCGAGCAGTGTGCCACGGCCTTCCACCGCGTCACACAGCACTCTGCATTTTTCAGAGTGACACTTGCCAAGTGTTCACGGCGGGGCGATAGTGGCAAGCGTGATTCCGTCCGCGCCCTTAGGAACAGACGCCGCCGCAGGCCGCCTCCTCGGTCTCGGCGCCGATGGGGGTCCCCCCGCTCAAGCCCGTTCGAGGGTGGCGGAGGGATCCGGCCCCGTCAGGGCCGCCACCGAACGCCGGTTCCGCTTCGAGCTGGCCGCACACCCGGGTTCGCCCGCGCAGGCCAGACGTCTGGCACGGGCCCGGCTGACCGGCTGGTCGGTGTGCGAGGACACCTGCGACACGGCGGCTCTGGTCATATCCGAGCTGGTCACCAACGCGATCGTGCACACCGCAAGCAGTCGCGTCGTCTGCGAGTTGCACGACGGCGACGACCGGGTGCGCATAGCCGTGCGCGACGAGGGCTGCGCGCCGGGTGAGCCCCACCCGTCCCCGCAGCGGCCCGAGGAGGAACACGGGCGGGGACTGCTCCTGATAGAAGCCCTGTGCCACTCCTGGGGCACCCAGGAGCACGGCCCCGGCCTGCTCGTCTGGGCGGAGCTCCCCCGCGACGCCGACATCCCACGCGACGCCGACACCCCACGCGACGCCGACGCCCCGCGCGACCTCGACGAGCCCCACAACGACCTGGGTTGGGGCGCCCGCCCGAAGCCCGGTCCGCCCGGCGGCCCGGGTGACGACGACGAGCCGCGGCAGGAGCGGCGCGGAACGGGGATCGCAGAGGTCCCCCCGCTCGAGCGAGGCCAAGACCGGGGCAGCGAGTGAGCGCCGCATCCGGCCCGGGCCAGGTGTTCACCATGGACACACTCGTACGGCTGCGGCGCGGTCCGCACACCCCGCCCGCTCCCCGCCGTCTCGCCGTCCCCGACGGCATGACCGTCCCGCTGGGCTGCGACGCGGTGGCGGTACCCGCGCACTTCGGACCTCTGGTGCTGCCCCGCCTGCCCCGCGTGGGATGCGTCTACGCCGACGGGACACACTGGTGGTGGATCGTCCCGTCCGACTCCGACTACGCCCTGGAGTGGCCCGCGCCCGCGCACTACGCCACCGGGGCGCTCGTCCCGGACTCCGCGCGCACCCCGGTTCTCATCCACCGACCGGACGACACAGTTCCGTACACGCCGCCGATCCCGCTCTATCTGACGCTGTGCCGGCTGACGGGAACCACGCCGACCTGGTCGCGCCCGATCAGCGCGTGACCCGGGGGACCGCCCCGGGAGGACCGTCTCCCTACGACGGGGACCGCCCCGGCAGGACTGCCCTCCCCACGACGGGGCTGCCCCTGGGAGGAATGTCTCCCGACGACCCCGCCGGCGCCGCCCCCCGCGTACGCCCGCGCGCTCCCGCTTCCCCGATGTGCGCCCTGCCCTGAAGCAGCACCTCCCGCAATAGTGGCCGTTCGTCATGGTGGCCGTTCGTCATCGTGGCCGTTCGTCCGCGATCGGGGGAGGTCGACGGTGGCAAAGCGGCGCGACGCGGGCAAACCCGAGGTGTCCGAGTCGGAGCGGCTGCTCTTCGGCGGTCCCCTCCGCTACGACATGGGCTGGAACCAGCACGCGGACGCCTTCCTCGAACTGAACTTCCGCGCCATGCTGACCCGTCTGCCCGCGTTGCTCACCTCCAGCTTCCGGCTGGCCCGGCAGGCCGACCGCGGCGCCGCGCGGGCCGTGCTGACCGCGGAGGCGGTCCAGGGCCTGGCGCAGGCGGTGAGCCTGCTCGCGGTCAACAGCGTGCTGGGCCGGCTGATGGGCACAGGCCCCCTCGAGGACCGGCTGCGCGGCGCCGTCCCCGCCCTGGCCGCCATGGCCACCGTCCTCCTGGTCGGGGCGCTGCTACGCGCCGCGTCGACATACGCCACCGGTCGGCTCGAGCCCAAGGTGGAGCGGGTGGCGACCGAGTTGTACCTGGAGCGGGCGGCGGCCGTGGAGCTGTCCGCGATCGAGGACCACGCCTTCCACAAGCTGCTGGACACCGCACAGTACGGCGCCTCCTCCGCCCGTCGGATGATCATGTACGGCACGCGCGTGGTGAACGCGATGATCTCGCTCGTCGCGGCGGCCGGCGTCCTGACCGTGCTGCACCCGGCGTTGCTCCCGCTGCTGGTGACGATGACCCTGCCGAGCGCGTGGAGCGCCCTGACCAACGCCCGGCGCCGCTACGAGTCCTTCCACATCTGGGTGCAGCACGCCCGCGCCGGACACCTCATCAGCGGTCTGCTCACCGAACCGGCGGCCGCGCCGGAGATCCGGGTGCACGGGGTCGGCCCGTTCCTGCTGCGCCACTTCCGGGCGATGTCGGAGACCGCGGAGGCGGAGCAGGCCCGGCTGGCCCGGCTCGCGGCCCGCACCGGCCTGATCGCGGCGGCCTGGACAGGGCTGGCGACGGTGGCGACGTACGCGACGCTCGGCGGTCTGCTGCTCACCGGCACGATGGCGCTGTCCGTGGCGGGCACGGCCGTGATCGCGATCCGCACCGGCTCCGCGAGCCTGGACACGCTGGTCCTGGAGGTGAACGCGCTGCACGAGGAGGCCTTGTTCGTGGGCGATCTGGAGCGCCTGTACGTCGAGGCGGCCGACCGTGCCATCCCGGCCGGGGGCACGCCGCTGCCGGAGGACCCGCGGGAGATCAGTTTCGAGAACGTCACGTTCAGCTATCCGGGAGACTCCGCCCGTCCCGCGCTCGACGACGTCAGCCTCACCTTCCCCCTCGGTCGGATCATCGCGCTCGTCGGCGAGAACGGCTCGGGCAAGACGACCCTGGTCAAGCTGCTCGCGGGGCTGTACAAGCCGGACCGGGGGCGGATCCTGTGGGACGGCGTCGACGCGGCGACCGCCGACCGGCGCCGGCTGGCCGAGCGGATCGCGATGGTGGCACAGGACTTCAAACGGTGGCCGTTCACGGCCCGGGTCAATGTCGCCGTCGGCCGCTCCTCGGCGCCCCTGACCGAGGAGCGGTTGACCGCGTCGATCAGCGAGGCCGGCGCGGAGGAGGTGGTCGCGGACCTGCCCCGGGGCCTGGACACCCTGCTGGCCCGGAACTTCAGCGGCGGGCACGAGCTGTCCGGCGGGCAGTGGCAGCGGCTCGGCATCGCGCGGGCCGCCTACCGGCGCGGGCGCATCCTGATCGTGGACGAACCGACTGCCGCCCTGGACGCCCGGGCCGAGCTGGAGGTCTTCGAGAAGATCCGGGCGCTGGCCGGCACCGGGCAGACGGTCGTCCTCATCACCCACCGGCTGGCGTCCGTGCGCCATGCCGACCTGGTGCACGTCCTCGACCAGGGCCGGCTGGTGGAGTCCGGTACGCCCGACGAACTCCTCACCAGCGGCGGGGTCTACGCGGAGCTGTACGCGCTCCAGGCCGAGCAGTTCACGACGAAGCTGCCCGCCCCGAAGGCGGGCTGAGTCGTCTTGCCCTGTCGCCGCTCACTCCGTGTCGCCGCCGCGGACGATCACCAGGAACGTGTCCGTCGCGAGGTCCATGACGACCTCGGCGGGCAGGCCCTCCTGACGCCGCGCGTGCGCGAACTCCTCCGCAGGCCACGAACCGCGCGGCCCACCCGCGGGAAAGCGCTCGAGCACTGTTCGCCCGTTCACCACCCTGCACCTCCAGAAAGCGTCGTTCTTTGTAGGAGTTAACGCCTTCTGGGGGTCGGACGCCTCGCTCAGTGACGGGACTGAGACGTAGTTGACACTCGTTCACCGCGCTGTGTGAGGATCCGGTAACTTTCCGAACCCATGGGCACCATCCATGTCAGTTCTCGTACTCATCCTGATAACGAACGTGTTCACTGAGCGCGGCCGAGGCGCGGGGGATGTGCCCGGTGGGCGGACGACACCCGGTGCGGTGCTGGTGCACACCGTGCCCGCACACCGCGCTACCCCGCGAGCGGAAGCTCCGGCAGTCGTAGCCCCACCCGCCTGCGCCTCTTCGCCAGGTCGTCCAGCAGCTCGGCGAGCCGCTCGGTGTGCCCGCGCGTGAGGCGGCCGGTGTCGTCGAGGTGCACGGCGCACGCCGTGGTCGTGTCGACGAGCCGTTCGAGGGTGGCGACGATCTCGTCGGTGCCCTCGGCGTGCCGCGCGAGCGCGGGAAGTTCGGCGGCGGCGAGGGCGATGGCGGTGCGGGCCTCGGCGAGCGTCCGGTAGGCCTCGCGGCGGAGGGTCCAGCGCAGGGCACGGGTGTCGGAGTCGGTCGCCTCGGCGTCGTATGCCCCGTATCCCCCGTGCCCACGCAGGACACGGCCGCCGTCGCTTCGCAGGCCCTGGCCGTCCGACTCCCGCAGGACATGCGCGAGGTACGCGTGCGCCGCCTCGCTCGCCGCCGCGAGCCGGGCCCGTACGCCCCCGCCGCGCTGCCCCGGCATCGGCACATGGCCGACGATCAGGACGATCGCGCAGGCCAGCAGGGTCTCGCCGATGCGGCCGACGGAGGCCTGTGGCTCGCCGCCGACCATGACGAGGGCCAGGACGAGCACGGTGACGACGGCGGTCTGGGCGGCGAAGTGCCGCGTGGCGACGGGAATCAGGGCACCGCTGACGGCCACGAGCGCGATGAGCCCTTCCGGCCGCGGCAGCACGGCGGCGAACCCGGCGAAGACGAGGGCGCCCAGGACCGTGCCGGCCGCACGGCACAGCACGCGTGAGGCGAGCGGCCCGAGGTCGGGCTTGACGAGGAAGACGGCGGTGGCGGGCAGCCAGTACCAGTGCTCGTGCGGCCCGTACCAGCGGGCGTGGTGCAGGGCCTGGGCGGCGGCCGCGCTGGCCCCGAAGCACAGCGCGACCCGCAGACCGTACTCCCGCCCGCCGGCCCCGAACACGGACCGGAGCAGGGTCCCGGCGGTGCGCCTGCGGATGTGCAGGTCGCGCCCCCTGCCCTGGTCGAAGGCGTCGGCGGCGTGCAACAGGGCGTCGTCGAGGGCGCGCAGGGCGGGCGCGGAACGGTGGGGCGCGGGCAGCGGCCCGGTGTACGTGTTGCCCCGTACCGCGGCGGCGAGCCGCCGGGGCCCCTCGGACACGCGGCCGGAGACGGCCTCGCCCGCCCAGGCGAGCGCGGTCGCGGCCTCGGCGAGCGGTAGCGCGGCGGCGTACTGCGCGTGCAGCCGCTGCTCGGCCGCGGAACTCGCGTACCGCCGCAGCCGGGGCCCGGCGAGGGCGTCCTGCGCGTGATCGAGCGCCGCGGTGAGCGCTGCGCGCCGGGCGGTGGCGTCGTCCGTCCCGACGGCTTCGAGCAGTACGGCGACGGCGTCGTACACGGCCGCCACGGCGTCCCGCTCCCCGTCGAACCGGAAGTCCCCGGCGATGGCACCGGGCGTGGGGAGAGCCAGTCGCAGCCCGAGCAGCCACCCGGCGCCCGCCAGGAAGGCGAGCGCCCGCTGCCATCCCGGCTCCGGCAGCGGCATCCCGGCCCCGATCGCGGACGCGACGAGCAACTGCGTTCCGGCCCCGGAGGCGACGGGCCCGACGGCACTGACGCTCCCGGCGACCAGCCCGACGAGGGTGAGGAGCACGGTCAGCACGACCGCCCCGACATGCTGCCCGGTGTACGTCCCGACGAGCAGCCCGGCCGCGCCCGCGGCCGCGGGCACCCCGATCCGCTTCACCGAGGCCCGCCGGCTGCCGGGCCGGTCGTTGATCCCGGCGAGCATGGCGCCGATCGCGGCGATCACTCCGAGGGACGTACGGCCGAGAAGAACGGCGGCGAGGAGCAGCGGCCCGGCGGCCAGCGCGCCACGCACGACCGCGCTCCAGGGAACCGGCCCGCGCTGGGCGCGGAGCGCATGGGCGAGCCAGGGCGGAAGGGGCGGAGCAGCGGGGCGGTACACGGGAGGCTCCTGTCGTCTGTGCGAGGGCGGGGGTGAGCCTTCGGGCGACGGCGGCCGGGCTTGGGGTGTGGTCTCCACGGTAGATCGTGTTCTTGGCGGGGATGGGACGGTCGTATTTCGGCGATGTGACGGTTGTCCGCAGTGGCGGTTTCTTCATGAACGCAACCCCGTGGTGCGCCGAGTGCGCCTCCGGACATGGTTCGCGCCGACAACTCGGGCTCATGAGGCGGAAGTTGCCATACCTTGGAAGGATGACGGCGCATCACCACAGGGAGAATCCGTGGCGGGTGAGGGTGGACGACGAGGGGGGAAGTCCCTGTGGTGCCGGTGTGCTTCTCGACGACATGCACGTGCTGACCTGCGCACACGTCGTCCGGGACGCCGGCGCGGAACCACGGGGAACCGCGTCCGGCGTGCTGATCAGGAGCGTGGCGTGCAGCCCGGAGTGGACGCGCGTCGCACGCGTGGCCCCGGACTCCTGGGTGCACGAGAACGGCACCCGGCGCGGTGACGTGGCGCTGCTCCGGCTCGACGAGCCGGCCGGCTGCGGGAACCGGACCAGGCTGTGGAAGGCACCTCTCTCCGGCGGCAAAGTGCGTGTGTACGGTTTCCCGCGGGCCGAACCGTACGGGATCAGCACGGAGGCCGTGCTGGTGGGCGCCGGCGGCCGTCAGGGCGAGTGGGGTCAGCTGCAGCGGGTGAACGCGGGCGATCCTTGGATCGAGAAGGGCTACTCGGGCGCCGGAGTGATGGCGCTGGGCGGCGCGTTCGACAGGCACGTCATCGGCATCGTGGTGGCGGATTACGTCGACGGTGAGGCCAGGGCGGCCTGGATGCTGCCGACCGAGACGATCCTGACCCATCTGCCGCAGATCAACGACTTCACCGGCGGCCACCGGTCCAACGAACTGGAGCCGTCCGGCGGCGGGTTGCCCAAGGACGTGCTGGACGACCCGCTCCGGCTCGCCATGACCCAGGAACTCACCCGGCTGCTCGAAGGCGGCTGGGCGGGTACCGCCGTCGTCGCCACCGACTCCTCGCTCAGGGCGGGCTCCTCGTGGCTGGTGCGTCTCGTGCGCACGGCCGACCCGGCGTCCCGGGCGACCGTCTCCGACGCCGAGCTCAGTGGGGCGCCCGGTGACACGGTCCTCGGGCTGGGCTCCATCGACGCGGCCTACGACGCCTGCGACAAATCCGTCGCCGAGGTGCGCGGCTATCTGGTCGGCCGGTTCGGGCTGCATGCCGGCAACGACCACGAGGCGGTGCTGGAACTGCTGCGTCGTAAGCCGTCCGCCTGTGTGGTGGTGGGCCGCGTCGACCGGGCCGCCGACCCGGACGCCCTCGTACGGGACCTGCTGAGGCCGCTGGCCCTCTCTGCCCGCGCGCGCGGCCTGCGACTCGTCCTGGGTTTCGAGAACCGGCCACCCGCCGAACTCCCCTACGACGTGTCCCTCGACCCGGCACCGCTCAGCGGAACCGCCTCCAGGAGCGTGAACGCGGCAGAGGTCCAGGCGGCCGTCGGGCAGCTCGCCGCCAAGGAGGGGAAGGCGGCCCGTCTGCAGAGCGAGTGGGGACTGAAGTTCTTCGGCGCGCCCCGGCTCCCGCCGCGTGCCGCGCCCCGCCTGCGGATCCGGCTGGCCGTCGCCCGCACCACGGAGCCGAACCCCGAACTCGCCACGGCCCACGCGGAGGCCGTCAGGGCCCGCCGCGAGGTCGAAGGGTTCGGCAACGCCCTGCAAGCGCTGATCGACACCTATGAGGACCTCCGCACGAGCCTGGAGCTGCACCGCGTACGCGCCGCACGGTACTTCGGCGAGGAGGACCGGCGGCTCGCCGAGCTGCACGCCCCCGCGGCCCGGGCGCTGCAGAGCGTACCGATCGACCTGACGGCCGCCCGCAAGCTGGTCAGGCGCTACATCGACGAGGTAAACCGCCGTATAGACGAAGGGTGACGCCGTGGAGCCGTGCAATCGCCCCGACTGCGCGGGCGAGATCGACCAGCAGGGTTTCTGCACCGCCTGCGACCGTGAGCCGCTGCCGCGCGAGCACAGCGTCGGTGCCGCGCAACGCGACGGCGCCGGCATCAGCGCCGGCGGGACGCCAAGGCCGGGTGCCGGCGCGACGCAAGGGCCGGGTGCCGACGCGTCGCAAGCGACGGACGCCGACGTGACGCAGGCCGCGGACGTGAGCCTCACGCGGAGCGATGGCACCGGTGTGGCACAGGGAACGAGCGCCGGTGTGGCACAGGGCGTGAGCGTCGGTGTCGCGCCGGTGCGCCCGGACCCCTGGTACGGCCTCGGCCTGGCCGACTCCGGTCACGTGCCCGAACCAGCGGAAGTACCGCTCCCACCGGCCGGTCCCGTCGCCGAGGAACACCGCTTCTGCGCGAATCCCGCCTGCGGGGAACCGGTCGGCCGCGGACGCGGCGGCGAGCCGGGCCGGATCACGGGCTTCTGCCCCCACTGCGGCACCCGTTTCGACTTCGCCCAGCCCCAGGGCCTGACCATCGCCGGACGCTACGACGTCCAGCGCGTTCTCGGCTCGGGAACGTTCGGGCAGGCGTACCTCGCCCACGACCGCAATCTCGAGACGCAGGTGGTCCTCAAACGCCTGAACCGGTCGGTGGCCGAGACGGCAGCGTATGAGCGGGACGTGCTGGTCGGGCTGCGGCACGACAGCATCGTGCGCATCCTGGGCTACGAGCCCCAGGGTCCGCATCTCGTCCTCGAGTACGTGCCGGGCGACCGGTTCTCGGCCCGGGAGGGCGACCGGCTCGAGACCCTCCTCGCGCACGGCCTCCGCATCCTCCAGGCGCTCGACTATCTGCACGCCAGGGGCCTCCTGCACTGCGACGTCAAGCCGTGGAACATCATCCGGTTCCGCGAGGAGGGCTCCGCCGGAGCGCTCGACCGGGTACGGCTCATCGACTTCGGCGCGGTGCGGTCCCGGAAGGCCCGGGGGCCGGTCGTCGCGTTCACCAAGGTCTACGCGCCCCCGGAGAACGATCCGGAGCACGCGCGACCCACCGGCGGCTTCGACCTGTTCGGGCTCGGCGTGACGCTGAGAGAGGTGTGCCGCACCCATCTGACGAAACCGGAGTTGCCCGGCGTCACATCGCTCGAACTGCTGCTGAAGCGCGCCACGGACACCGCGGCACCGGCACGGCGATTCGTTTCGGCACGGCAGTTCGGCGAGCAGCTCAGCGGGGTGATCCGGCAGATCGTGGCGGCGAAGCCGACCTGTCGGCAGGTGACGAGGCCATCGGCATTGTTCGGCTCGATGACCGAACCGCTGCACGGCGGCCTCGGGGCGGCACGGCCGCTCGGTCACTGGGTCCGGGCGACGCCGACCGGGGGCGCGCTGCTGACGATGCCCCCTGCCTTCTCCTCGCCGGTGCCCGAGGACATAGCGGCGGCCCTCCCGGCACCCCTGACCGACCCCGACGACCCGGACGTCGTCGCGGCGGCCGGGAACGCGCTGGCCGAGACCCGGCTCGCGCTGCGCAGAAGGGACGCGAAGGCGGCCGGGCGAGCACTCGAACGCGCGGACCTGCCTCGCTGGCACTGGCTGCACGCCTGGTACTCCGGTCTGCTCGCCCTGGCACACGAGGACGCCACGAGAGCCTCCGGCCACTTCACCGACGTACGCAGAGCGCTTCCGGGCGAGCTCATCCCGCTGCTCGCACTCGGCCTGTGTGCCGAGCTCGACGGTGACACCATGAGCGCCCGGACCCACTTCGACACGGTCTTCGAAACCACGCCCGCGCTCGGCGCCGCGGGCTTCGGCCTCGCCCGGATACACCTGCTGGCCGGTCGGCGCGCGCAAGCGGTGCAGACCGCCGAGCTGCTGGCCCAGGAGTTCCGCTACGAGCGCGAGGCGCGGATCGCGGTGGTGCGTCTGCTCGCCACGGCCCTCACCCGGCCGTCCCCTGCCGCGCCGACGGAGGACGACCTGGAGCGGGCCCGCACCGCGCTGGCCGGCCTGCATGTGGACGAGGCCGAGGCCGCCGCACTGCGCGCCGAGGTCCGGTACGCGGAGTTCCTGCTCACCCGCGACCGGCTGAGGCTGTCCGAAGCGGTGCGAGGACTCGGCGCCCACGCCCCCACAGAACGCGAGTACGTCGCACTGGTGGACCTGGCGAACCGGCTGCGTCCGGAGCTGGAGTGGAGATGGCATGTCCGGCGCAACCGAACCGGTCATAACCGTTTCGGACCAAAAGCCGGGACGCTAAGCTCCTGACGCGTTACGCAGGGGACACGGGACGACACACAGCGAAACATTTCGGGTGGTGCCCGCCATGGACAGCTCGCCATTAGGGCTCAGGTTCGACGTCGACGTGGACACAACCGCGGACCTGGCCAACGACGAGACACGCGCGGACGCCCTTGTCACCGTCACGGCGCGTTCGGCCGTGGACGCGACACCGCGCCCGGCGATCGCCGAGATCCTCGTCATGGACAAGTCGCTGTCCATGGCCGGCCGCAAGCTGGACGAGGCGAAGCGCGCGATGTGCGCGGCCATCGACACGCTGCGGGACGGGACCCGGCTGGGGATCGTCGCGGGCACCCACAAGGCCGAGGTGATCTATCCGGCAACCGGCGGCCTCGCCGTCGTCGACGCCGCGGCCAAGGAGGCGGCCAAGAACAGGGTCGCCGCGCAACTCGCCGAGGGCGGTACGGCGATCGGCCAGTGGCTGGCCCGCGCCGACCGGCTCTTCGAGACGGTGACGGCCCCCGGCACCGTACGGCACGCGGTCCTCTACACGGACGGAAGGGACGAGCACGAAACGCCGGAACAACTGGGCGAGGTGCTCAAGGCGTGCACCGACCGGTTCGTCTGCGATGTGCGGGGGCTCGGCGAGGACTGGCAGTACAAGGAGCTGCTGCGGATCACCGAGGCGTTGCACGGCGACGCCCAGGCCGTCGTCACCGTCTCCGACCTCACCGAGGACTTCACCCGCCTCATGCGGCAAGCCCAGCGGATCGTCGTGGCCCGGGTGTATCTGGGCCTGCACCTCAACGACTTGTTCCAGCTGGCCTTCGTACGGCAGACACTCCCGGTCCAGGCCGAACTGACGGTCGGTCGACCACAGGGCGGCGAGATCCACGTCCCGCTCGGCTCCTGGCCGCCCGAGACCCGCCAGTACCAGGTGTCGCTGCGCTTCGACCCCGAGACCCTGCCCGTCGAGGAGAGGCTGCGCGCCGCGCGCATCACCCTGTACGCCGAGGGGACCGACGGCACGCGCGAGCCGTGCTCCGAGATGCGTCCCATGGTCGTACAGCGGCGGGCCGCCCCCGGCTTCCCGGTCCCGCCGCCCGAGAGCTTCACCCGCATCGAGGCCGAGTACGAGCTCGGCATGGCGATGCGGGCCTGCGCCGACGCCCAGCAGGCGGGAGACTCCGAGCGCGCCGCCCGGGAGCTGCGCATCGCGGTGGGGCTCGCGCAGGACCTCCGGGACGCCGTACGCCTCGAACAGTTGCGCAAGGTGTCGGCCACCGGACCCGACGGCCGGCTGCGGGTGCGCTCCGACGCCTCCCGGGGGGAGATGCAGGAGCTCGGGCTGGCCTCGACCAGGACAGCGGCCCCGCCGCTCGACGCGGTCGACGCCACGCCCGCCTCCGGCGCGCTGCGGCGCCGCTGCCCGCAGTGCGGCGAGACGACCTCGGCGGGCTCGGTCACGTTCTGCGAGGCGTGCGGCCACCGCTTCGACGGCGGGGCGGACGGCGCACCGGTGGGCGCGTCGTGACAGCCGCCGCGGAGTCCCGGTGGGTCCTCGGTGGCAGGGTCGCCGACTGGACGACGCGGGTGCGGGCCACCCACCCGACCGTGGTGCTGCGCTGGCTCAGGGCGGGCTCCCTCGCCATGGTGCTCGTCACCGCGCTGCTGTTCCTGTTGGTGTCCGCCCAGGCCACCGAACAGGTCGCCGCCGCCCGCCGCACCGACCAGGCAATCAAGGACATGAACCAGGCGTACGACACGGCCATGCACGCGGACACGGCACTCGACAAGGCCGCGGACACCGAACAGGTCTCCCTGATCGGCACGGGCACGGAGTTCGCCAACGACACCGCGCGCGTGAACACCCTCGTCACCTCGGCGGCCGAGGGCAACGCGGCCGGACAGCGAGGTCTGGCCCAGTTCCAGTTCGTCCAGGGCCAGTTGACCACCTGTCTGCTGCTGGCCGACGAGGCGGTCCGCGACTACGCCCGCAGCGGCTCGGCCGGCCTGGAGGCCGCCGGCCAGGCGCTGACCGCCCCGCGCGAGAAGGACCCCGCCACGCACAAGCCCATCGCGGGCACGGGCGGCCTCACGGAATCGCTCATCGACCTGGAGGACATGCAGCGGGAAGCGCTCGGCACACAGCGGCAGTCGCACTGGCTGAACCCGGCCTACGTCTGGCCCCTGCTCGTCGGCCCGGCGTTCATCATGCTCCTGTGCGTCCTCGCGACCGGTTACGTCGTCGCGCGCCACTTCCGCCGGTACGTCAGCCCACGGCTCGTGGCCGCGCTGCCGGCCACCGCGACGGTGGGCATCACGGTCAGTCTCCTGTGCCGGCACGACGCACAGGTGCTGAGCCCGGATCCACTGGTCGGGCACTGGCTGACGAGGACGCTCGCCCTGTGCCTCCTCGTGGTCGCCGGGGTGCTCACCTACCTGGGCTACCGTCCGCGTCTCGCCGAGTACAGGTTCCCGCGGTCATGAGCATGCTGAGGAGCCGCCTCGCGCGCTGTGTCCTGGCCCTCTGTGTGCTGCTGACCGCGGCCGGGTGCGGCGGCGGGCCGGACCACGACAGGGTGACGATCATGGTGCCCTGGTCCGGCAACGAGTTCCAGGCGTTCTACTCCGTCATCAAGGCGTTCGAGAAGGACACCGGTATCCATGTGGACGTGCAGGTCACCCGCGCCCTGACCCAGCAGCTCGACGCCGCGGTGGCGGCCGGAGCACCGCCCGATCTCGCGATGCTGCCGAGTGTGGGGGCCATCTACAAGTACGCGGACACCAAGAAGAAGGACAGGAAACTTCAGCCGCTCGACGTACCCACGGGCGCGTATCTGCAGCCGTTCCGCGATCTGACGGAGGTGCGGGGCGGGATCTACGCGGTGCCGGTCAAGGTCGACGTCAAGAGCCTCGTCTGGTACGACGCCGCGGTGACCTCGCCGCCGTCGTCGGCCGACGCCCGGACCTTCGCCGCGAAGAAACCCGGAACCTGGTGTCTCGGACTGGAGTCCGGCCCCACCTCCGGCTGGCCGGGCGCCGACTGGATCGCCGACATCCTGCTCGCCGAGGGGAACGGCGATGCCTACAAGCAGTGGCTGTCGGGCCGGAAGAAATGGGACTCGGACCCGGTCAAGGAGGCCTGGAAAGCCTGGCGGAACCTCGTCGGCACCAGCGTCGGGGAGGCGTCCACCCTCAACTTCGCCAAGGCGACCGAGGGCATGACCGCAACGCCTCCCACCTGCACTCTCGCTCACGGCGCGCTGTCCGCCATGGGTTTCCAGGAGGGACAGAGGTACGACTTCGTCACGTCCTCGTCGACGAAGCGTCTGGAGGTCTCGGCGGACTTCGTCGGCATGTTCACCACCGGCAACCGGAGCGCCGAGAAACTCATCGCCTACCTCGCCGGCAGGAAGGCTCAGCAGTCCTGGGTGAACCAGCGGGGAGGCAACGGCTTCTCCGCCGACAGCAAGGTGGCCTACGACAACCCCGTCCAACGGCAGATCGCCAAGATGCTCCGGCCGGACTCCGGTTACACGCTGTGCTTCGGCGCCGCCGACGCGATGACGCCGGACGTGTCCGCCGCCTTTTACCGGGCCGTCCTCGATTATTCGTCCGACGACACGGAAGATCCCACGGACCTTCTCAGGAAACTCGACGACGTCCAGAAGAACCTGGGGAACTCCCAGGTCCCCTCCACCAAGCTCTGCGCCAAGTTGACCTGATCCAGGCCCGCACCGAGGAGCCCCATGCCGGACGCAGTCCAGTTCACCCTCTCCGACGGAACCGTCGTCCTCGTCGCCCCGCCCGCCCGCGCGGGCACGGGAGCCGTCGGCCTCGGAACCCGCCTGGAAAGCGCGGAGAGAACCCTCCGCCAGGCCCTCACCCCGATCACCACGGCCGCCGCCGAAGTGATCGAGGAGTTCCGTGCCCTGGCCCACCGCCCGGACGAGGTGGAGGTCACCTTCGGCGTGGTCCTGGACGGCAAACTGGGAGCGGTGATCGCGAGCGCCCATGCCAGTGCGCATCTGGATGTCAGCTTGCGGTGGAGGGGGACGGAGGGGGCGTCCGCGGGCTCGTGACAAGTGTCAGTGGTCCGGGGCTGCGTCTGCCCCGGTCCTTGTGACGCCGCCCAACAGCTTCTCCGCGTCCGCGATCGCCCGAACCGGTCGCCGGGCCGCGGGCCCGCGGCTGGACGGCCGGGATGGTGCGTCGACTGCTCGGCGAGCCCGATCTGTTCCGCACCGATCCGTACTTCCGCTCAGCCCCGCGGACCTACCGCGTCGAGCGGGTCGAAGCCGCCGAGCGGAGCGAGGAGTTCAGAGAGCTGTGTCGGCGGCTGCCGCGCGCTCGTCCGCTGGAGGGTCCGTCACCAGGGACGGGGCAGGGACCGGATATTCGGATGCGAGCGGCGCCACGAAGCCTGCATCATCAGCGGGTTGTTCTTCGGCCGACGACCGTCACGCGGAAGGTCCCATGATCAAGCGCACCACCGTCCCCAGCCTCTTCCCGCCGCCCACCTACTCCCATGCCTCCGTCGTCGAGGCGGGCACCAGGCTCGCCTTCCTCGCCGGGTCCGTCCCGCTGGACGCGGGCGGAAAGCTGGTCGGCGAGGGGGATCCCGTGCGGCAGGCGGAACAGGTGATCGCGAATCTCGGGGAACAACTGGGCTCGGTGGGCAGCGACTTGGCGCATGTCGTGTCGACCGATGTGTATGTGGTGAGCAGCGAACCGGCCGTGCTCTCCGCCGTGTGGGATGTCGTCGAGGCGTCCGGGCTCAGCAGCGGCCCGCACTCGTCGACCCTGATCGGCGTGGCCTGCCTGGGGTACAGGGGGCAGCTGGTGGAGATCACGGCCACCGCCGTCGTTCCGGAACCGGAGGGCGCACACCCGTGACTCCTGATCCCACTGTGGTCCTTCGCCGGGCGACCGGCCCCGACGCCGCCCAGGCGGCGGACGTGTGGCTGCGTTCGTTCGACGCCGCGCTGCCCACCGTCGTCAGACCTCGGTCCGACGACGACGTACGCGACTACTTCCGGGAAGTCGTGGTGCCGCTGCGGGAGACGTGGGTCGCGGAGGCGCTCGGCGCGGTCGTCGGCGTCATGGTGCTCAACGGCGAGCTGCTCTCCCAGCTCTATCTCGACCCCGACTGGCGCGGACGCGGCATCGGCGACCGGTTCGTCGGACTCGCCAAGGAGCGCAGCCCGCAGGGCCTGACTCTGTGGACCTTCCAGGTCAACGAGCCGGCCCACCGCTTCTACGAGCGGCACGGCTTCGTGGCCGTCGAGCACACGGACGGCAGCGGCAACGAGGAGCGGGAGCCGGACGTGCGGTACGTGTGGCGGCCGTAGGCCTTCACCCATACCGGCATTCCCCCCATCGGCGCGCCATCACCGCGCACCCCCGCCCCGCCTCCACGCCCGCCTCTTGGGACGGTACACCCGGTTGCTGTCACCGACGGTGACGGGCGTACGACGCCGTCGTCGTCCTATGTCCCGAGCCCCGCCGCCTGCGCCGCCGTACGCAGCACCTCGTGCAGCATCCCGGGAGTGAGCCGGCCGGTGAAGGTGTTGCGCTGGCTGACATGGAAGCAGCCGAAGAGGTCCAGGCCGTCGAGGGGCACGCGGGCTCCGTGCGCGAAGGCCGGCCGCGGCCGGGGGACGGTCCAGCCCGCCTCGGCGAAGGCGGGCAGCGCCGCCTGCCAGCCGAACGCGCCGAGCACGACCACCGCTCGCAGCGTCGGCCGCAGCAGCGTCAGCTCCTGGACGAGCCACGGCCGGCAGGTGTCACGTTCCCCCGGCGTCGGCTTGTTGGCGGGCGGGGCGCAGTGCACGGGCGAGGTGACGCGGACCCCGTACAGCTCCAGGCCGTCGTCGGCGGCGACGGAGGTGGGCTGCGAGGCGAGACCCACGTCGTACAGAGCCCGGTACAGCACGTCCCCGGAACGGTCACCGGTGAACATACGGCCGGTGCGGTTGCCGCCGTGGGCGGCGGGGGCGAGGCCGACGATCAGGAGCGACGCGTCGGCGGGTCCGAAGCCGGGCACCGGGCGTCCCCAGTACGTCCAGTCGGCGAAGGCGGCACGCTTGGTGCGGGCGACCTCCGTGCGCCACTCCACGAGCCGGGGGCACGCGGCACACCCGGCGATCCGGGCGTCCAGAGCGGCCAGACTGTCCATGAACCCACCGTAGACCTACGTGACGACCCCGCCTCGGACGGAAATCCCGGCGGATCCGCCGGGCCCCGGGGACTAGAGTCGGGACCATGGTTTCTGAGGGCTCGGACCACGAGACGACGGACGCGAGCGATACTGCGGCGGGGACCGGCACGTCAGGGGCCGGGGCCGGCGAGGACAGCGCGAACGCGTCGGACCCGAAGACCGCCGCCGCGATCGCCGCCGCCGAGGCGGCCGGACCCGCGAGCGGCGAGTCCGTACGCGTGGACAGCTGGATCTGGTCCGTGCGCCTGGTCAAGACCCGCTCCCAGGGCGCCACCGCCTGCCGGGGCGGGCACGTGCGCGTGAACGGCGAGCGCGTCAAGCCCGCCCACTCGGTCCGCGTCGGCGACGAGGTGCGCCTGCGCCAGGAGGGCCGGGAGCGGATCGTCGTCGTCAGGCGTCTCATCCGCAAGCGCGTAGGTCCCCCGGTGGCCGTGCAGTGCTACGTCGACAACAGCCCGCCGCCCCCGCCCCGCGAGGCCGTCGCCCCGGCCGGCATCCGCGACCGGGGCACCGGGCGCCCCACCAAGCGGGACCGCCGCGAGATCGAGCGCCTGCGCGCCCTGAACGGGCTGCGCGGCCCGGGCGGCCGTCCCGAAGGGCAGTGACCGCGGGCCGCCAGCGTCACGGCCGACGCCGCCGGGCCAGGCGCGGCAGCTCGGCGTTGTGCCCGCGCCTGGCCCGGGCGACGAGGGCGAGCGGCACAAGCAGGATGAGCGGTGTCGCCGCGTTCCGCCCGTCGAAGACGGGCAGCCGGCCGACGAACGCCCCGATCATCGGCGCGCCCGGCGCGACGGCCGCAACCGACTGCGGCACCGGAATCAACGGGGTGACCGCGCCCGCCAGTTCAAGCGCCCCGGTGGTGTACATGCCCGCACTGCCCCAGCCGGTGTCATCGCCGTCCGGGACCTGTCATGGCGCCTGTCACGGGGTCGGCTACGAGGCGTCGTACAGGGGGAACCAGCCGTGGCCGACATACCAGTGGCCGCCCTCCCGGAGGTGGTCCACGACGGACCGCTCCAGACGGGTACGGCGCGGCAGCCGCTCCAGCGGCTCGTCCCCGGTGCCGAAGACGAAACGGACCGGCGTCATGTCCTCCGGCTCCGCCGGCAGATGGCTGAGCCGGAACCGCTGCTGGAAGCGGACGATGTTGGAGCGCTCCGGCAGGTACGTCCGCAGCTGGGGGTCCAGCAGCCAGGAGCCGCAGGTCACGACCTGGTAGGGCTCCTCCGGGTAGTGGCGGGCGAAGAAGTCCCGTGCCAGCGCGAGGGAACGGTCGCAGGCCTGGGGGGTCAGCGGGCCGGCGAAGTCCGGGATGTGCAGGCCGAGGCCGAGGTCACCGGGCCCGAGGGGAAGCCCCTCGGCGGCGATGGACTCGCTCGTCCACGAGCCGATCCGGCCGCGCTGGAACTGCAGCCGCCCCAGCTGGAACAGCTCGCCGCGGAAGTGCAGGGACAGCCAGCGCGGACGCAGCATGCCGCCCGTGCCGTACCGCCTGCGGTGCGCCGCGATGTTACGGCCGGCGTCCGCGAGGGTGCGCCGGGTGACCTCGGGCGGGATGCCGCGGTCACGGTGGTGGGCGCGCACGGACGGCAGCGCCGCGATCAGCACGAACAGGGGGAAGAAGCGCTGGAGGGCGCCCGGCGCCCAGTCGAGCTCGGGCAGGTCGGCGCCCCCGCGGATCTCCCCCGTCTCCCGGACGAGCTCCTCGACGGACCGCTCCAGGAACCCCCGCAGCTCCGGATCGTCCACCACCCGTCGGCCCAGCCGTACGAGTTCGTTGATGTCCTCGTGCGGTACGGCGAGGTCGGACAGCACCTCGGCCAGCTCATCGGTATCCGGCAGCATGCGGTGAACCCCCTCTGCGGACCGCCTGGAGAACGCCCGCACCGAAGAGTACTTTGCAAGAAGGAGTAGTGATCCTGATGCGTACGGGCAGTGAGCCGGTGACAGCGCGCAGTGCACTGCGGCTGCGCTTGTGGCTGAGCGTGTGGGGGTTGATCTGGACGGTCTTCGGGACCGCGGCCTTCACGCTCGCCGGGCGTCCCGGCTGGGCCGCCGCGTGCGGGGTGTTGTGGCTGGTCATCACCGTCGACCTGTCGATGATCCTCAAGCACATCAGGCAGGGCCCGCACTACCAGCCGGGCCCCGACGTCCCGCCGTACCGGCCGCCGGATCACCGTGTGCGCTGACCCGGGGGGCGGCAGACTCAGGAGTCGAAGCGTGCGGCCTTCAGGTACTGCGGCTTCGGATCCAGCGCGGCGGCGAGGCGGAAGTGGCGCTTGGCCTGGTCGTGCCGTCCCTGGCGCTCGTAGGTGCGGGCGAGCGCGAAATGCGCGAACGCGTTGTCCGGCTCGCGCTCCAGGACGATCGTGAACTCCAGCTCGGCCGGGCGCAGTTGCGCGGCCGCGAAGAAGGCTCGCGCGCGCAGCAGCCGGGCGGCGGTGTTCTCCGGGTGCGCCGCGATGACGCCGTCGAGCAGCTTCACCGCGCCCCGCGGGTCCCGTGCGGCGAGCAGCTGCTCCGCGGCGCGGAAGTCGATGACATGCGTCTCCGGAGTACGTCCGGTCGAACCGCTGGTTTCGGGCACGCGAAATTCCTTCCCTCGCTGGAAGGGTTCAACGCCCTGATCCAGTACCCCTATTCCTGGGTGGTTCCCGGGTCACTCCTGGGTCGGCGCCGGTGACGCGTGCGCCGTGCGCACCAGATCCGCCCATACCTCCCGAACGCGCCGCTCCAGATCGGCCAGCGGGACGTCGTTGTCGATGACGACGTCGGCGATCTCCAGGCGCTTCTCGCGGGTCGCCTGGGCGGCCATGCGTGCGCGGGCGTCCTCCTCGGTCATGCCCCGCAGCCGTACGAGCCGGTCGAGCTGGGTCTCGGGGCTCGCGTCGACGACGATCACGACGTCGTAGAGCGGCGCGAGGCCGTTCTCGGCGAGGAGCGGGACGTCGTGGACGACGACGGAGTCCTCGGCGGCGGAGCTCTCCAGCTCGCGGGAGCGGGCGCCGACCAAGGGGTGGACGATCGAGTTCAGGACGGCGAGCTTGTCCGGGTCGGCGAAGACGATCGCGCCCAGCCCGGTCCGGTCGAGGCTGCCGTTCTCGGCGAGCACCTCTTCGCCGAAGGCGTCGACGATCGCCGCGAGTCCGGGAGTTCCCGGCTCGACGACCTCCCGCGCGATACGGTCCGCGTCGATCAGCACGGCCCCGCACTCCACGAGCAGCCGCGACACCTCACTCTTACCGGCACCGATGCCACCGGTCAGGCCCACGGACAGCATGACCGCGCCACCACCTCCACGAACCCCGCTGCCGCGGGGACAACTTGCCGATTCCGATGCCACCGGTCAGACCCACCGAGTCACCTCCGCGTCGGCGGAGACGGGTGGGGCGCGGTCATCCGGCAGCGTATCGGATCAGTTGTCGCCTTCCCGCTCCGCCAGGAACTTCTCGAACTCCCGCCCGATCTCGTCCGCCGACGGAATGTCGACGGGATCGGCGAGCATGTTGCCGCGGGTCTCGGCGCCCGCTGCCGCGTCGTACTGGTGTTCAAGACCCTGGACCAGGGCCGTGAGCTCCTCGTCGCCCTCCTGGATCTGCCGGTCGATCTCCGTCTGCGTACGGTGCGCTTCCGTGCGCAGGGCGTGCGCGACCCCGGGCAGGACCAGGCCGGTGGCGCCCGTGATGGACTCCAGGACGGTCAGCGCCGCGTCCGGGTACGGGGAGCGGGCGACGTAGTGCGGCACGTGCGCGGCGACGCCCAGGACGTCGTGTCCGGCCTCGATGAGCCGGTACTCGAGGAGCGCGGCGGCGCTGCCCGGCACCTGCGCCTCGTCGAACGGGCTGTGGTGGCCCGGGACGAGGTCCGTGCGGTTGCCGTGCGGGATGAGCCCCACGGGGCGGGTGTGCGGGACGCCCATGGGGATGCCGTGGAAGGTCACGGACAGGCGGACGCCGAGCCGCTCCACGATCTGCTGGACGGCCGCGGCGAAGCGCTCCCACTCCACGTCCGGCTCGGGGCCGGACAGCAGCAGGAAGGGCGCTCCGGTGGCGTCCTGGACGAGCCGCACGTCGATGGCGGGCTCGTCGTAGTCCGTCCACTGGTCGCGGCGGAAGGTCAGCAGCGGGCGGCGGGCCCGGTAGTCGACGAGCCGGTCGTGGTCGAAGCGGGCCACGACCTGGTGGGGCAGCGAGTCGAGCAGCCGGTCGACGATCTGGTCGCCGGTCTCACCCGCGTCGATGTATCCGTCGAAGTGGTAGAGCATGACAAGTCCGGCCGACTCCTGGGCCAGCGCCATGTCGACGACGGCCAGCCCCTTCGGCTCCCATGCGTACAAACCCTGCGGATCAAGCACTTGGACCGCTCCTCCTCGTGTTCGTACTGCACAACGTGATCAGGGGCGCGGGCATTCCCGGCCCGCGCCCCTGATCAGGCGACTCTCACTGCCTTTTCACCCCGTACCGCGTCAGGACGACGCTCACCACGGTTACGGCGGTCACGACGACAGCACACGCGTGTGGAGAGCGGTCACCGCCTTGCGGGCGGACGAGAACGCGCCGTGCTGCCAGGCGTCCATGTAGCTGAGCCAGTCTCCGGCGAAGAGGACGCGTCCGGTGGGCTCGTTGAGCGGCTTGTAGCGGGGGTCGTCGGGTCCACCCGGGGTGTAGTGCCAGGCGGCCTCCAGGTGGGGCGTCTGACGCCAGTGGTGGGAGAAGGAGGAGACGAGTTCGCTGCGGTACTTCTCGCCGTAGATCTTCACGCCCGCGGCCACCGCCCGTTCCTCGCGCTGCTTCGGCGCGAGCGCGGCGTAGGAGTCCGCGTCGCTGCCGTAGTTGTAGTACCCGATGAGGACGCCCCGCTCACCGTGGAAGCCGTACGACGGGTGCCAGATGTGAGTGACGTCCTGGTCGGTCTCGGTGATGCCGCCGTAGATGTTGTGGTCCAGCTCCCACCAGCGGGACTTGTACTCCAGGCCGATCTTGGCCGCGGACGACGGGGTGATCGCCTCCAGCGCGCTCTGCACCCCGGAGCCCAGGTTGTGCGGGATCTTGGCGAGGATGTTGGGCGGGAGGGCGCCGATGCAGTAGTCGGCGTCGACGACCTTCGTACGGCCGCCCTGGGTGTAGGTGACGGAGACGCCGTTCCCCTTGTCGGTGATCTTCGAGACGACCGCCCCGGTACGGATACGGTCGGCGCCTATCGCCCTGGTCAGCGCCTTCGGTATCTGGTCCATGCCGCCGACCGGCTGGAACATCAGCATGGCCTGGTCGAATTCGAACTCGAAGGAGAAGTACCGGCCGACGGCGCTGCCGAAGATCTCGGAGGCGGTGGGTATGTCGCCGCGCAGCACGCCCGGGGTCCCGGCGGCGGCCGGCCAGGTGGTGTAGCCGCGGTTCGAGCCGCCTTCGTACGTCAGCTTGTCGCCGAGTTCGCCCCAGTCCGCGAGGAACTCGATGAGCTTCTCCTGGTCGGTGGCCGTCAACTCCTTGTCGAGTGCGCCCTTGTTGGTGGCCTTGGCGAGCAGCTCCGAGACGTAGCCGTACACATCGGCCTTCGCGGTCCGGTACCGCATCGGCTTCGTCATGCCGGTCGACTCGTTGTAGAGGTACGCGTCGGCGTTGACGTTGGTGAACACCTCGATGGGAACGCCGAGTTCACGGCAGTAGTCGAGGGTGATCATCCACTGCGGGATGCGGGCGGGGCCGCAGTTCATGTAGTGGCCGTCCGCGAACCGGGCGGTCTGCTTGGTGCCGCTGAGGTCGACCGTCGTGTCACCGCCGCGCACGGTGAAGTTGCGGCCGCCGGTGCGGTCTCTGGCCTCCAGGACCGTACAGTCGTAGCCCGCCTTGCCGAGCTCGTACGCGGCGGCCAGTCCGGCGATGCCGCCACCGACGATGACGACCTTCGCGGCGGCGCGCCCGGTGAGCGTGAAGTCGCTCGCGCTGAGGGCACGGAAGGGCTGGTCGCGCTGGGCGGCCTGCGCGGTGGGGGCGAGGCCGAGGGCCCCCATGGTGGCGAACATCGCGCCGGCGCCACCGGTGAGACCCACGTTGCGCAAGAACGAACGTCGACTCGTACCGGGCCCGCTCTGAAGCTGTGCCATGTCTGGGCTCCCCTTTCGATCTTGAACGACCGGGGAAGCCTCCCAATGGCTGGTTACGGCCCGTCAGTTATTCGTGTATCGCACATGTTTCTGCGTCCGCACAGGTCCAGCGGGCTGGACACAAGCGGTGTCCGGGGTCGGCAGACGCACTGAGGGCCCGCACCCGGGGGGTGCGGGCCCTCAGCAGAGAGCTAGCTACTGCTGCTCAGCGATCAGCTCTGGCCGCCGGCCAGCTTCTCGCGCAGCGCGGCAAGCGCCTCGTCCGAGGCCAGCGCGCCGGAGGTGTCGGCGCCCTCGGAGGAGTACGAACCGCCACCGGCAGCGGCCGGAGCCGCAGCCTCGCCGCCCTCGGCGGCAGCGGCCTCGTCGGCCTCGCGGGACTTGATGACCTGAGCCTGGTGCTGCTCGAAGCGCTGCTGCGCCTCGGCGTACTGGTGCTCCCACGCCTCGCGCTGGGTCTCGTAGCCCTCGAGCCAGTCGTTGGTCTCGGGGTCGAAGCCCTCGGGGTAGATGTAGTTGCCCTGGTCGTCGTACGACGCGGCCATGCCGTACAGCGTCGGGTCGAACTCGACCGAGGCCGGGTCGGCACCGAAGGCCTCGTTGGCCTGCTTCAGCGAGAGGCTGATGCGACGACGCTCGAGGTCGATGTCGATGACCTTGACGAAGATCTCGTCGTTGACCTGGACGACCTGCTCCGGGATCTCCACGTGGCGCTCGGCCAGCTCGGAGATGTGGACCAGACCCTCGATGCCCTCGTCCACGCGGACGAACGCACCGAACGGAACCAGCTTCGTGACCTTACCCGGAACGACCTGGCCGATCTGGTGGGTACGGGCGAACTGCTGCCACGGGTCTTCCTGGGTCGCCTTCAGCGACAGGGAGACGCGCTCACGGTCCATGTCGACGTCGAGGACCTCGACGGTGACTTCCTGGCCGACCTCGACAACCTCGGAGGGGTGGTCGATGTGCTTCCAGGACAGCTCGGAGACGTGGACCAGACCGTCGACGCCACCCAGGTCCACGAAGGCACCGAAGTTGACGATCGAGGAGACCACACCGGAGCGGACCTGACCCTTCTGGAGGGTCGTGAGGAACGTCTGGCGGACCTCGGACTGGGTCTGCTCCAGCCAGGCACGGCGGGACAGGACCACGTTGTTGCGGTTCTTGTCCAGCTCGATGATCTTCGCCTCGAGCTCCTTGCCCACGTAGGGCTGGAGGTCGCGAACGCGGCGCATCTCGACCAGGGAGGCCGGGAGGAAGCCACGGAGGCCGATGTCGAGGATGAGACCACCCTTGACGACCTCGATGACGGTACCGGTGACGATGCCGTCCTCTTCCTTGATCTTCTCGATGGTGCCCCAGGCACGCTCGTACTGGGCGCGCTTCTTCGAGAGGATCAGGCGGCCTTCCTTGTCCTCCTTCTGAAGGACAAGGGCCTCGATCTCGTCGCCGACCTTGACGACCTCGTTCGGGTCGACGTCGTGCTTGATCGAGAGCTCTCGGCTCGGGATGACACCTTCGGTCTTGTAACCGATGTCGAGCAGGACCTCGTCCCGGTCGACCTTCACGATGACGCCGTCGACGATGTCGCCGTCGTTGAAGTACTTGATCGTCTCGTCGATCGCGGCGAGGAAGGCTTCCTCGTTACCGATGTCGTTGACCGCAACCTGCGGGGTGGTGGCGGTGGTCTCGGTGCTGCTCGTCATGTGGGAAAGGGCTCCGGTACGGACATTGAAGTCGTAGGTACTGCTACGCCGGGAGCCCGTATCGCTCTGAAGAAGCCGGACAGCCAAGGAAGCGCCACACCGAAAACTCTGGTGGCGCCTCGAAAACCGAGGGGACATACAACAGATGCGAGCGCAGCCTGCTACGTCTGAGGTGCGCAGGCTCGCAGCGCAACTTGTAGCATACGGGGGCAGCCGGGCAGGGTCAATGCGCGAAGCCGCACACCCGGGGCGGATCACCGCATTCCCGGCACAAGTACCGCCCCACAAGGCCGTGCAGGCCGGAGAAACCTCCTCCGTGACACGCCCGGGCGGGTTGCACGGAAGAGTACGACGAGGGAGCCGATCATCCAAGAGCCCGAAGCCTTCGAGCCGGAAGCCACCCGACGTGACGCGGACGTCACGGAGAGCACCCGGGCCAACCGGGGCTGGTGGGACCGCAACGCGGACGAGTACCAGGTCGAGCACGGCACCTTCCTCGGCGACGACCGCTTCGTCTGGGGCCCCGAGGGGCTGGACGAGGTGGAGGCCGAGCTGCTCGGCCCGCCCGAGGAACTGAAAGGCAAGGACGTCCTGGAGATCGGCGCCGGCGCGGCCCAGTGCGCGCGCTGGCTGGCCGCCCAGGGTGCGCGTCCGGTCGCCCTGGACCTCTCCCACCGCCAGCTCCAGCACGCGCTGCGGATCGGCGGATCGTTCCCTCTGGTGTGCGCCGACGCGGGCGCGCTCCCCTTCGCGGACGCCTCCTTCGACCTGGCGTGCTCGGCGTACGGGGCGCTGCCGTTCGTGGCCGACCCGGTGCTGGTGCTGCGCGAGGTGCGCCGGGTGCTGCGGCCGGGCGGCCGCTTCGTCTTCTCGGTGACGCACCCGATCCGCTGGGCGTTCCCGGACGAGCCGGGCCCGGAGGGGCTGTCGGTGGCAGCCTCCTACTTCGACCGCACGCCGTACGTCGAGCAGGACGATGAGGGGCGCGCGGTGTACGTGGAGCACCACCGGACCGTCGGCGACCGCGTCCGGGACATCGTGGCGGCGGGCTTCCGCCTGGTCGACCTGGTCGAGCCGGAGTGGCCGGCGTGGAACACCTCCGAGTGGGGCGGCTGGTCGCCGCTGCGCGGGAACCTGATCCCGGGAACGGCCGTCTTCGTGTGCGTACGAGACTGAGTGCGTGATCCGTTACGACGCCCTGGAAGCCCTGCCCGTACGCGACGCGCTGCCCGCCCTGGACGACGCTCTGCGGGGACACGGCACGGCCGTTCTCGTGGCGCCGCCCGGCACCGGCAAGACGACGCTCGTGCCGCTCGCCCTGGCGGGCCTGCTCGACGAGGGCCCGGCGCGGCGGGTGGTCGTCGCCGAGCCCCGGCGGATCGCGGCGCGGGCGGCGGCCCGGCGGATGGCCTGGCTGCTGGGCGAGAAGGTCGGCGGGAGCGTGGGCTACACCGTGCGCGGGGAGCGGGTCGTCGGGCCCCACACGCGTGTGGAGGTCGTCACGACCGGTGTGCTGCTTCAGCGGCTGCAGCGGGACCAGGAGCTGGCGGGCGTCGACGTGGTGGTGCTCGACGAGTGCCACGAGCGGCATCTGGACGCGGACACGGTGGCGGCGTTCCTGTGGGACGTGCGCGAGGCCCTGCGGCCGGAACTGCGTCTGGTGGCCGCCTCGGCGACGACCGACGCGGAGGGCTGGGCGCGGCTGCTGGGCGGGGCGCCGGTGGTCGAGGCGAGGGGTGCCGCGTACGAGATCGAGGTGATCTGGGCGCCGCCGGCCCGTCCCGTACGGCCGCCGCACGGGATGCGGGTCGACCCGGCGCTGCCGGCGCACGTGGCGTCGGTGGTGCGGCGGGCGCTGGCCGAGCGGTCCGGGGACGTGCTCTGTTTCCTTCCGGGCGTGGGCGAGATCGCGCGGGTCGCCGGTCAGCTCCGGGATCTCGGGGACGTCGACGTGCTCCAGGTGCACGGGCGGGCGCCGGCGGCCGTGCAGGACGCGGTGCTGGCGCCGGGAGCGCGGCGCCGGGTGGTCCTCGCGACGTCCGTGGCGGAGTCGTCGCTGACGGTGCCCGGGGTGCGCGTGGTGGTCGACTCGGGGCTGGCCCGGGAGCCGCGCGTCGACCACGCGCGCGGGCTGAGCGCGTTGACGACCGTACGGGCGTCGCAGGCGGCGGGGCGGCAGCGGGCGGGGCGGGCCGGGCGTGAGGCGCCGGGGGTGGTGTACCGGTGCTGGTCGGAGGCGGAGGACACGCGTCTGCCGCGGTTCCCGGCACCGGAGATCAAGGTGGCCGACCTCACCGCGTTCGCCCTCCAGGCGGCCTGTTGGGGCGATCCGGAGGCGTCCGGTCTGGCGTTGCTGGATCCGCCGCCGGGCGGGGCGATGGCGGCGGCGCGGTCCGTACTGAGGGCGATCGGCGCGGTCGACTCCGCCGGGCGGGCCACGGAGCGGGGGGCTCGTATGGCGCGGCTGGGGCTTCATCCCCGGCTGGGGCGGGCGTTGCTGGACTCGGCGTCCTTGGTCGGCGCGGAGCGGGCGGCCGAGGTGGTGGCGCTGCTCAGCGAGGAGCCACCGCGGGAGTACGGGGACGACCTGGCGGCGGCCTTGCGGGGTGCCCGGCGCGGCGGTGACGCCTACGCGGGGCGGTGGCGGCTGGAGGTACGGCGCCTGCGGTCGGCCGCTGCCGACATCGCCGGCCGGGCCACCCGTGACTCTCTTCCGGTGGAGCCGGATCTCTCTCTTGCGCCCGCCTCCAGTCCGGTCCGGGCGGCTGGGTGGTCAGGCGCCGGCGAGGATCAGGTTGTCGGGCTCGTCGCCGCGCTCGCCTTCCCCGAGCGGGTCGCCAAGGTGCACGGCGGGTCGTATCTCATGGTCTCCGGGACTCGGGCCGAGGTTCGCGAGGGCTCGGGGTTGCGCGGGGCGCCCTGGCTCGCGGTCGCCGTGGCGGACCGGCCGCTCGGCAAGGGGCACGCGCGTGTGCAGCTCGCCGCCGTGGTGGACGAAGAGGTGGCACGGCTGGCCGCGGCGCCGCTGTACGGCGAGGGCCAGGAGGTGCACTGGGCCGACGGCGACGTCGTCGCGCGGCGGGTCGAGCGGCTCGGCGCCGTGGAGCTGGCGGTGCGGGGTCTTGCCGACGCCGACCCCGGCCTCGTACGCAACGCGCTTGTCGAAGGGCTGCGGCAGGACGGGTTCGGGTTGTTGCGGTGGACGCCGGATGCGGGCGTACTGCGCCGACGGCTCGCCTTCCTGCGCCTGCGTCTCGGCGATCCGTGGCCGGACGTCTCCGACGACGCGCTGCACGCGCGCGTGGACGAGTGGCTGGAGCCGGAGCTCGGCCGGGCCCGGCGGCGCGCCGACCTGGCGCGGATCGACGCCGGGCAGGCGCTCGCCCGGCTGCTTCCCTGGGCGTCCGGCGACGCCGCCCGCCTCGACGAACTCGCCCCCGAGCGGATCACCGTACCCAGTGGGTCCAGAATCCGGATCGACTACGACAATCCCGAGCAGCCCGTGCTCGCGGTGAAGTTGCAGGAGATGTTCGGGCTCCAGGAATCGCCGGTCGTCGCGGGGGTGCCGCTCCTCGTGCACCTCCTCTCCCCCGCGGGCCGGCCCGCGGCCGTCACCGCCGACCTCGCCTCCTTCTGGAAGGACGGCTACAAGGGCGTACGGGCCGAGCTGCGCGGCCGCTATCCGAAGCATCCGTGGCCCGAGGACCCCGCCTCCGCGGAACCGACCCGGTACACCAACGTCCGGCTCAGGCGGTGACCGGCTCCGGTTCGACCGCCTGGGTGGGTGCCGGGTCGTCCGGACGCCTGCCGCGGGCCTCCAGCCAGAGGGAGAGCGACAGCAGCAGCGTGCCCAGGATCAGGAAGCCCCAGGGCAGGTACGACGTCAGCAGCAGGACCGTCGTGCGGTTGGACTTGACCAGGTCCACCGTCGACTCGATGTAGTCCTCGCGCATCTTGACGTCCCCGGCGAAGGCGGTCACCTTCTCCCGCCCTCCCAGGAGGCTGCCGCCGCGGAGTTCCTCCTTGTGGAGTTCCTCGCCGTAGACGGGCGCTCCGGTGACCGGTTCGACCCAGAACTTGCGGACTGTGGTGTACCAGATGCTCGTGCCGGTCTTGGCGAGCGATGCCCGGTCGATGCCCTTGACGGGCATGGTCCTGGGGAACTGGACCTTGGTCCAGGGAATGGTCTGCTCGAAGTAGTAGACGTTGAGGCCCCGGAAGTTCTGGGTGCCCTTGTAGTGGATGGGGTTGGTGGTGCGGGTCTGCGCGTCGAAGTACTCGTAGTCCCGTTTCTCGGTCAGGAACGGCCACTTGAACTCGATGCCCTGGCGTCTCACCGGGTCGCCGTCGACCATCTCGCCGGTGGCGTGCACGGGTTCCTGGCTGTGCGCGTCGAAGATGTACCGCTCGGGGATCCGGGAGACCATCTTGCCGTCGGGCCCCTGTATGTAGGAGAGGGAGTCCCAGACGACGACGTCACGGCCGGCGGTCTCCTCGATCTTGTCGGAGGCTTCGACGTTGCCCTTGAGGGTCTGCACGATGGTGACCTTGGGGACCGTCCTGGCCTTCATGGTGCCGTAGTCGAGGAGGGTCGCGTCCTTCGCCTCCAGGACCATGTCCTGGTAATAGTTCGCCGGGATCTTGGCGAAACGCGGGAAGGCGTACCAGCGCAGCAGCGGGGACAGTGCCGCGAAGAACACGGCGAGAGCGAGCAGGATCAGGCTGGCCTTGCGACGCATCCCGTCCTCCCTCCCAGGCGGTTACGGATGTGCGGGCACCGTCGTCAGCATCGGTTTCGGGGACGTCTTGCCGGTCGGTGCGCCGATGGCGGCGATCGTGAGAACCAGGGCGAACGCGAGGACGAGACCGGTCGCCGCGGCGATCAGGGCGCGCATACGGAGCCTCCCGACGGACTGGAACTGATACATCGTCAGGTCGGGCACCGTAGCAACGGGCGGCCGAGATGAGAACACGTTGCACACACGGACGAGGGCGCCCCGCCGCCGAAGCGGAGGGGCGCCCTCGTTCCGCGCCGGTCAGGCGGCGGGAGTCTCGGAGGCCGACTCGGAGGTGCTGGGCGTCGGGCTCGGCGTCGTCGTCTCGGCCGCCGCGACCGTCAGCTCGACGGTCAGCGTCGCGCCGCCCGTGGTGGTGATGCGGAGCAGGAACGTGCCGGTGGTGTCGTCCGCGTACAGCTTGGGCAGCTTCAGCAGGCCGTTCTCGTCCGTCGTCAGGTCCGTCAGGGTGCGTACGGTCTTGCCGTCCGCGTCCTTGAAGTAGGGACCCTTGTCGTTCTCGGTCGGGTCGTCGGCCGACTTGATGAGCGTGGCGGTGGCCGCGACCTTGTCCGCGACGGCGCCGTTGTCGGTGGCCTTCACCTCGACCTGGTCCGCGAACTCCCCGCCCGGGGTGCAGGTCAGCGCGGTGTCGCTGGTGCGGGTGAGGGTGTCCGCGGCGCGGGCGGTGACGGTGGCCGTGTAGTCGAGGGCGGAGACCGTACGGCCGACGAGGAGGGCGCGGACGGTGAAGTTGCCGGTCTTCTCGCCCGCCTGCAGCGTGGGCGCGACCGCGACGCCCGCGGTGTTGGTGACGACCGTGGCGACGGTCTCGCCACCGGTGAAGGTGGCGTCGGTGTCGCCGACGATGGTGAAGCGGATCCTGACCTTGCCGACGCCCTTGCCCGCCTCGGTCTCGGCGCGCGTGCTGATCTTCCTGCCGAACGCCTCGCCCGCTGTCGCGGTCAGCTTCAGCGTGCCCACGTCCTCCAGATGGTCCACCGTGTCGGTGGGCGTCGGGGTCGGGGTCGGGGTCGGGCTGCTCGGAGTCGCGGGCTCCGTGCCCGGGCTCGTGGGCGGCGTGGTGGGGGTCTGACCGGGCGTGGGCGTCCCCGGCGTCGAGGGGGAGGCGGTCGACCCGCCGCTGTGGTCGTCGCTGCGGTTGGAGGGCACGGTGCCGGTGCCGTCCGGGATCTCGTGGGTGCCCTTGCGGTAGTACTCCAGCCACGACAGGACCGTGTTCAGGTAGTCCTGCGAGTTGTTGTAGCTGAGGATCGCGCGGTTGAGGTCGGCCTGGGTGGACAGGTCCCAGCCGTTGCGGCACAGGTAGTGGCCGGCCGCGAGCGCCGCGTCGTAGACGTTGTTGGGGTCCTTGGCGCCGTCGCCGTTGCCGTCGCGGCCCGCCCACGCCCAGGTGGACGGGATGAACTGCATGGGGCCCACGGCCCGGTCGACGGTGCTGTCGCCGTCGTAGGCGCCGTTGTCGGTGTCCTTGATGTAAGCGAAGCCGTTGCCGTTCAGCTTCGGGCCGAGGATCCGGCCGAGGGTGGTGCCGTTCGCGTCGACGTTGCCGCCGCGGGCCTGGCCCGACTCGACCTTTCCGATGGCGGCGAGGAGTTGCCAGGGCAGGTTGCAGCCGGACTTGGACTCGGCCAGTTCGGCCGCGGCCTTCTTGTAGGCGTCCAGGACGGTCGCGGGTATACCCGCCTCGGTCGTGCCCGTGGCGGCGGGGCCGGCGCTCGCGCTCGGCGCGGGGTTCGGGCTCTTCAGCGGCGGCAGGTCCGTGTAGTACGGCGAGTTGCCGGTGGCGGCACCGTCGTCGACGGAAGTCTCGGGCGAGGCCTGGGCGTCGGCGGCCGTCTGTCTGCCCTGGTCGTCGGTCACCCCCGGTGCCTGGGACGCGGAGAGAGCCGCGACCGCGGCCGCTGCCACAGTGGTGGCGACCGCCCCCTTGCGGAGCCTCCTGCCGAATTGCGCCGCCATAGAGTGAACCCCTCCCATGGACGCCCGAGCGCGCCCGACCGACTCTGTCTTCTCTTCCCGCCCTGTTGTGACGATCGACCCGCCTCGAGGGTTGCCCCCCTGGGCGTGTGACCCAGGCGACCCTACGGCAACTTCCTTTGCTCGGGCACCCGTTCGTGCCCGATTTTCACCAGTTGGCCAAGTTCGGTTCTCCGGGACGGCCGTCCCGCATACTGTCGATGATCACCTGTCCGACCGTCCGGCCAATGTCCGTCGCGGGGAGCCCCGTTGCCATTCACTCTCAGTCACGCGGCGGCCGTGCTGCCTGGCGTGCGCACCGATGGATCCGGCCGGGGGCGGCTGGTGCCGGCCGTGCTCGTCGCGGGTTCCTTCTCGCCCGACATGACCTACTACGCAGCGAGTGTCGTCTCGGGAGCGATGGAGTTCGGCGACGTCACGCACTCCTTCCCGGGTGTCTTCACGGTCGACGTGCTCGTCGCCTGGGCGCTGGTGGGGCTGTGGCTGCTGGTGCGCGAGCCGCTGGTGGCGCTGCTGCCGCGGGCCCGCCAGGGGCGGTGGGCGTCGCTGCTGCGCTGCGGGGCGCCCCGCGCGCGCGTGCGCCCGGTTTCGGTGGGGTGGTGGTACGTGTCCGCGGTGCTCGGCGCGCTGACGCACGTCGTCTGGGACGCGTTCACGCACCTCGACCGCTGGGGGATGCGGCTCTTCCCCGTCCTGGGCCGGGAGGTGGCGGGCTCGCCCTTGTACTGGTACCTGCAGTACGGCGGCTCGGCCGTGGCCGCGGTCGTGATCGTCACGTTCGTGGTGGTCGCTCTGAGAAGAGCGCCGACCGGCCCGTCGGCGGGAGTGCCGGTGCTCTCGGTACGGGACCGGTGGTGGGCGGCAGCGGTGATCGGCGGCTGCGCGTCGGCCGCGGCGGTGCAGCGGGTTTCGCGGTGGTGGGAGTACTGGGGTGCGACAGCCAAGCCGTGGGAGCTGATCCCCACCTTGTGCTTCGGCGCGGGCGCGGGCCTCGTGCTGGGTCTGCTGCTGTACGCCGTCGGCGTCCGCGTGTGGCGTCCGGCGGCCGCGTCCGCCACGCAGGACCGGGAAAGCGTCACCGTCGGGCGCGACGGTCCGGGGGCGGACGGAGCCTGACAGGCACTGTGGCCTCCAGCAGGCCGCGTCCGCCGCACAGGACCGGAAAGCGTCACCCTCGGGCACGACCGTCCGGGGGCCGACGGAGCCTGACAGG